>NZ_VWWG01000208.1:0-9671 GCF_011753085.1 Burkholderia sp. Tr-862 | reverse complement strand
ACCGGAATCCGTGCCGGCCGCGGCCGGCACGGATTCCGGTGCGCGCGATGCGAGGGTGCGCGGGCGGGCGGCGGCCGGCGGCGTGACCGCGGCGAGATCCGAGTCGGCGAGTGCGACGATTTCGACGCTGCCGTCATCGAGCGTGCGGTTCGACAGCACGACCGCGTCGGCGCCCAGGGCCTCTCGCACGAGGCGAAGCGCGTCGCGGCTGGTCGCGCCGGTGAATTTGCGAATGTTCAAGCGGAACCCCCGATGACGTTAACGACTTTGATCGTGCGTGTATCCGGCACTTCGGCATACGACAGCACTTTCAATTGCGGCAGGCTGCGGCGCAGGAAACGCGCGAGCATCGCGCGCAGCGCGTGCTGCACCAGCAGCACGGGCGGCAGCCCGAGATTCTGTTGACGCAGCATCGCCTGTTGCGTGCCGGTCAGAAGGTTGTGCGCGAGGCCGGGCTCGAGGCCCGGGTTCGCGCCGGTGGCGAGCGCCTGCGACAGCACGCGCTCGAGATTCGAATCGAGGCCCATCACCTGCATCTCGCCCGCGCCCGGATACCACTGCTGCGTGATCGCGCGGCCAAGCGACAGCCGCACCGCGGCGGTGATCTCGTACGCGTCGCCGCGGCCGGCGTGTTCGGACACGGCCTCGAGGATCGTGCGCATGTCGCGGATCGGCACACCTTCCTCGAGCAGGTTCTGCAGCACTTTCTGCAGGGTCGTCAGCGAGATCGTCTTCGGCACGAGGTCCTCGACGAGCGACGGCGCATCCTTGCCGGTGCGCTCGACGAGCGCCTGCACTTCCTGGCGGCCGAGCAGTTCGGCCGCGTGCTGGACGACCAGATGGTTCAGGTGCGTCGCGACGACCGTGCTTGCATCGACGACCGTGTAGCCGTACACCTGCGCCTGCTCGCGCATCGCGATGTCGATCCACACGGCCGGCAGCCCGAACGCCGGGTCCTGCGTCGCGGCGCCCGGCAGCGCGGCCGTCACCTGGCCCGGGTTGATCGCGAGCCACTGGCCGGGGAACACTTCGCCCGCGCCGATCTCCACGCCCTTCAGCGCGATCCGGTACGCGTTCGGCCGCAGCTCGAGGTTGTCGCGGATATGGATCACCGGCGGCAGGAAGCCGATTTCCTGCGCGAATTTCTTGCGGATGCTCTTGATGCGCTTGAGCAGTTCGCCGTCGCTGTTCTTGTCGACGAGCGGAATCAGCCGGTAGCCGACTTCGAGGCCGAGCGGGTCGATCAGCTGCACGTCGTCCCAGGTTGCCTCGTGGCTGTCGCCCGGCAACGCGGCGGGCGGCGCGACCTCGGTCACGTCGCCGGCTGCCAGGCGGGCCGCCGCGCGGCGGCTCCGCGTGCGGGCCCGCCAGATCGCGCCGGCGCCGAGCGCGAGGAACGCGAAGTGCGGCATACCCGGGATCAGCCCCATCAGCACGATGATCGCGCCGGTGATGTTCAGCACGCGCGGGTTCGTGAACAGCTGGCCGGTGATCTGCGTGCCGATGTCCTCGTCGGTCGCCACGCGCGACACGATCACGCCGGCCGCCGTCGAGATCACGAGCGACGGGATCTGCGCGACGAGGCCGTCGCCGATCGTCAGCAGCGTGTAGTTGGTGCCGGCCGCCGCGAAGCTCATGTCGTGCTGCACCATCCCGACGATCAGCCCGCCGATCACGTTGATCGCCATGATGATCAGGCCCGCGATCGCGTCGCCGCGCACGAACTTCGACGCGCCGTCCATCGACCCGTAGAACTCGGCCTCCTGCGACACGGCCAGGCGGCGCTTGCGTGCCTGCTCTTCGTTGATGAGGCCCGCGTTCAGGTCGGCGTCGATCGCCATCTGCTTGCCGGGCATCGCGTCGAGCGTGAAGCGCGCGGACACTTCGGCGATCCGCCCCGCGCCCTTCGTGATCACCATGAAGTTGATGATCATCAGGATCACGAACACGACGATGCCGACCGCGAAGTTGCCGCCGACGAGGAAGTGGCCGAACGCCTCGATCACCTGGCCGGCCGCGTCGGGGCCGGTGTGGCCCTCGAGCAGCACGACGCGCGTCGACGCGACGTTCAGCGACAGGCGCAACAGCGTGGAGAACAGCAGCACGCTCGGGAACGCCGCGAAGTCGAGCGGCTTCATCGTGTACATGCTGACGAGCAGCACCATCACCGACAGCGCGATGTTGAAGGTGAACAGCAGATCCAGCAGCAGCGGCGGCAGCGGCAGGATCATCATCCCCAGGATCATGCAGATGAGGACGGGACCCGCGAGCGCGCGCAGGTTGGTGCCCGCGAACGGGTTCGTGCGTTTGGCGAACAGGCCGGTGGTCGGGGTGCTCATGCTGCGTTCCCTTGCTGGCCGAGCGTGTCCTCGGCTTCTTCACGCGCGTCGTCGGCCGATACCGACGTCCCCTTGTCGAGGTCGGCCGGCACCTCGAGATCGACCGGCGCGGCCGGAAAGGCGCCGCCTTCCGAGCGGAAGCGCCGCAGCTGGTAAACCCACGCGAGCACCTCGGCGACGGCCGAGTACAGCGAGCCGGGAATCTCGCGTTCGATTTCGACGTTGTGATACAGCGCACGCGCGAGCGGCGGCGCTTCGAGCAGCGGCACGTTGTGCTCGGCCGCGAGTTCGCGGATGCGCGCGGCGACGAGGTTCACGCCCTTCGCGACGACCTTCGGCGCACGCATCTCGCCGTCCGTGTACTGCAGCGCGACGGCGAAGTGCGTCGGGTTCGTGACGACCACGTCGGCCTTCGGCACGGCGGCCATCATCCGGCGCCGCGCGATCGCGCGCTGCTGCTGGCGGATGCGGCCCTTCACGTGCGGATCGCCCTCGTTCTCGCGATGCTCGCGCTTCACTTCTTCCTTCGTCATGCGCAACTTCTTGTTGTACTGCCAGATTTGGTAAGGCACATCGAGCGCGGCGACCACCAGCATCCCGGCGACCGTCGCGCCGCAGCACACGGCGACCAGATGCATCGCATCGGCGAGCGCCGAGCCGAGCGGCTGGGTCGCGAGACCGAGCAGTTCGTCCTTGCTGCGCCAGATCGCGATGCCGCCGATCCCGCCGACGACCAGCGTCTTCGCGAGCGACATCAAGAGCTGGATCGGCCCCTGGATCGAGAAGATGCGGCCGAGGCCCGAGATCGGGTTCAGGCGGTCGAACTTCAGCTCGAAGGTCTTCTGCGAGATCAGCCAGCCGCCGAGCGCCATCGGCGCGAGCAGCGCGGCGAGGCCGGTGAGCGCGAGGATCGGCAGCAGCGCGGCGAGCCCTTCGATGCTCGCGCTGCCGGCCGCCGACAGCATCCGGTGCGTGTCGAACGCGGTGGCGCGATCGAACGCGAACGCGCCGCGCAGCATGGCCTGGAGATGGGCGCCCGACGGACCCGCGAGCAGCCACGCGCCGTAGAACCCGGCCGCGAGCAGCGCGAACGAAGCCAGCTCGCGCGAACGCGCGACCTGCCCCTCCTCGCGCGCCTTTTCGCGGCGCCGCGGAGTGGCGGCTTCGGTTCTGTCGAGATCGCTCTCGTCTGCCACGGGGCCTCCAGTCGGGTACGGCGAAATGCCGCTTTCCAGTGACACCGATTATTCATGCGCACGTCAAACGCCGATCGGTCGAGCAAAGCCGGGAAAGGGGGGTATTTCGGGGAATCGGGCAAGGCGGCGCGGCGAGAGGCGGCGGGCGGGTGCGGCGGGCGGAAGATGGTGGGGAAAACGCGTGTGCGGGCGGGTGTGGTGAAGCGGGTGAGGTGGTGAGGTGGTGAGGTGGATGAGGTGGATGAGGTGGATGAGGTGGATGAGGTGGATGAGACGGATGAGGCAGGGAATCGATGAGGCGGGGAATCGAGGCAGCCGTGAAGCGATCATCGGCCCGCCCCGACGCGACGGCCGCGCGTCGGGGCGGCCGGCGCTCAGATCGCCGGAATCGGATCCGTGCCGAAGCGGTTCGGGCCGTTCGTGCCGCGCGAGCACATCCACACGAGCAACAGGATCCCGCCGATGAGCGGGATGAACGCGATCAGCAGAAACCAGCCGGAGCGACCGGTATCGTGCAGGCGGCGGACGGTGACCGCGAGGCTCGGCAGCACCAGCGCGAGCGAGACGACCAGCGCAACGATCGCCAGCAGCAGCGGAACCGCGCCGCTTTCGCGGCCGGCGGCGGCGAGCAGCTGGCAGGCGATCGACACAACGCCGGTGAGCAGCGCGAAATACCAGTATTCGGCGCGACGTGCGCGGCCTTCGAATTTCGCATACTGATTGAATACGGAACGAACGGCTTCAGTGAAATTCATCTTATTGCCCTCCTGTTTTAAATCGACGACCCCGGAAACAACGCGGGCATTATAAGTTTGAATTTCCACACGTCGCATCTCTTTTCGCGTGCCGCTCGCCGTCGTGGCGTCTTCGTCGCGCCAGAGCGGCCACAGCGACGGCGCGCCGTATCACTGAGTGCATGTCACGCCATTTTTATAATCGCAACGCCCCGACAAAAATATCAACCTGATAATCCATGAATTGATTACACCAGGATGAAACGGATCACGATCGATAATCGAACAGATCGTTCGGCGATCGATTTACCGGCCGGCCGGGAATAGCGTCGAGCGTCGCATGCCCGCGTCGAAAATACCGCCTCCCGGCCGGCGTTCGCGCTAGCCGGCCGCCGCCTGCTGCAGCGCATCGAGATCGAGCTTCTTCATCTTCATCACCTGCGCCATCACGCGTTCGGCGCGTGCCGGGTCGCCCGCCATCAGCTCGGACATCTGCACGGGCACCACCTGCCACGACACGCCGAAGCGGTCGCGCAGCCAACCGCACTGCTGCGCGCGCTCGTCACCGCCTTCGGAGAGGGCCGCCCAGTAGCGGTCGATCTCGCGCTGGTCGCGGCAATTGACGACGAACGACACGGCCGGCGTGAGCGGAAACGCCGGGCCGCCGTTGAGCGCGAGAAACGCCTGCCCGTCCAGTTCGAACGACACCGTCATCACCGCGCCTTCGGCCTGGCCCGACGCTTGCGCGCCGGATTTGCCATAGCGGGCGACGTGCAGGATGCGCGCGTCGTCGAACACCGACACGTAGAAGCGGGCGGCCGCCTCGGCGTCCTGGTCGAACCACAGAAACGGCGTGATGCGTTGAATGCGCTGACTCATGGCGCTGTCTCCTCGATGTCGTGCCGGCACCGATGCCGGTCTTATATCGTAGGCGCTGGGTCGGCGTGGCGCGGCCGCCCGGTACGTAGTCCGCCCGCATCCCGCCGCCGGCGGGATAAAAAAAGGGGGCGATCGCTCGCCCCCTCTTGCTGCTGCCGTTCGTTCGCGCTCAGAACGCGACGTAAGGCTGCGCGCCGCCGCTCGACGTCCTGTCCATCCCGAAGTAGATCGTCTTGCCGTAGAAGTGCGGCATGCCGAGATCGAGCCAGCCGGCCGCGCCGAACGGGCCGGCGATGTCGTTGAACGCGAACGTCGACGCGTTCGCGAACAGCGAATCGGCGTTCGCGACGGGCATCGACACGCCGCCCGACGTACCGTTCTTGCCGGTCAGCGTCGCCGTATAGGTGGTCGACGACGACGGGCAGTAGAACTGCGTATTGGTCGTGCAGGGTTTCTGCGCCGAATCGTTGAAGAAGTACGCGTTCGAGCCCGTATCGAAGAACGCGGTCACGCTGCTGCCGAGGAACGTCGCGCTCACGTCGCCCGTCGTCGACGACGTCAACACTGTCGACGCCCCGAGCGCGTTGTTGCTCTGCGTGCCGATCCCGAACGTCAGCAGGCCCGTCGCGCTGCCCTGCCCGTTGTTCGAGATGCTCGGCATCTGCACGATCACGCCGTTGTTGTCGGTCGCGAAGCGATGGACCGGGTTGGCCACCTGCTGCGCCACCGGCACCGGCGTCACCGCGCAGCTCGCATTGCCGTTCGGGCACGCGTAGTAGTTGTTGAACGTCGCCGACGTCGACGTCGCACAGTTCGTGCCGCAATCGACCGGCGCCGGCCCGATGCCGAGGATGCCGTTCGCGCCGAGGTCGTTCGCCGTGTTGGCCGACGCGCCGCCGTTCGTGCACGAGCTCGGCACGTTGCTCGTGCCGAGGTCGCCGATGATCTGCACCGGCAGCGAACCCGCCTGCTCGGAGCCGATCGTCAGGTCGACGGTACGCACCGTGCCCCAGGTGTAGCTCGACACGAACTTCCCGCATTCGGCGACCGGCGCACCGCCGCTCGTCACCTGCGGCAGCTTGTTCAACACGCCCGACACGGCGCTGTCGACCAGCCGCAGCCCGTACGACGCGGTGTCGACGAGCACGTTGTTGACCACCTGGCAGTTCGACGTGCCCGGCGCGCAGATCTTCACGTTGACGGTCGGGATGTTGATCACGTGCGCGACGCCGGTGCCGACCGTGATCACGGCCGTGTTCGCGGTGTTGCCGTCCGATACGTTGCCGCCGCCATTGCCGCCGCTACCGCCGTTGTTGTCGTCGCCGCCGCCGCATGCGGTCACGAGCATGGCCGTGGCAGCCGCCAGGCTCAGCAGGCCGACCCAGCGCTTGAAGGTACGAGGAATTCTCAAGATCGCTCTCCCGCTGTCACTGGATGTCGGTGCCGGACATGCCGGCAGGCAGCGCCGCCGGCAGCCATGCCTGGCCCGCGAAGGCGCCCATGTGGCCGCCCGTGCGGATCACGAGCCCGGTTGTATCGACTGACACGGGCGCGCGCCAGCCGCGCGCCGCGTGCGCGGCCTGGACGCCGGCGGTGTACTGCGGGAAATAGCTACCAAGCAGCGACGCGAGGTCCGGCATGCTCGGCCCGCGCCAGGCAAGGCCGAACACGGTGCCCGCGGCGGTCGTGTATTCGTGGATGACGGTGCCCGATCCGAGCGTGATCTCGCGGACGGTATAGGCGGCCGTGCTCGCCTGCGCGCCGTCGGCCGAGCGCATCGCGCGCTGCATCGCGCGCACGGTGGCGGCGTGATCGTCCGCCGGCGGCGACATCGGCGCGCCGCCCAGTTCGGCGTGTGCGTGGACGCTCCACAGCACACCCATTGCAGCCGCCGCATGCGCGGCGGCCCAGCCCAAGCGTTTCAGCTTCACGTTCCCCCCCAAAGGGACTGGCTTCGTTGCCGGCGGGCCCCCATCAGGCTCGGCGCCACCGGCCAACATGTGAAAGTCGTAAGAATGACGCGTCGTTACTGCTGACGCGTAGTATGCCTGCGGAGAGTGTCGGAGTGTCAAATCGTCGCGGCACGAAGGGCACGACGGGCGCAACAGCCCGCTCCCGGCCGGTGGGGGGAAACCAGCGCAAGCCATGCGCGTCGGGCCGCTCCGCGATATGGGAGCGGCACCGATGCCATGAGAAGCCGCGGGCAGTCTCAGAAGCCGAGGCTTGCGAGCAGGTCGTCGACCTGCCCCTGGTCCTGCACGACGTCGGACTTGCCTTCCGGCGCGATCTGCGGCCCGTTCAGCAGCGACTCGGGGCTGCCGGTCGCGCTGATCTGCTCGGCCGCGAGCGCGGCGGCGGTCGCCGCGAACTGCTCGCGCCGCTCGGGCGCGATGTTCTCGACGAGCACGGTGAGCAGCTGCTGCTCGATCAGGTAGACCATGTCCATGATCTTCTTGATCACCTGCCCGGTCAGGTCCTGGAAATCCTGCGCGAGCATGATCTCGAGCAACTGCGCGCTGGTCGCCGACGTCGCGTCGGGCAGCGCGTGCAGGAACGTGCGCGTGTCGTCCATCAGCTCGCGCACTTCTGCGTGCTCGATCGGCGCCGCGTACCAATGCGTCCAGCGCGCGTCGAGCGCCTCGGCCTCGTTCTGGATGCGCTCCTGCACCGGCTTCGCGATCTCGATCGCGTTCAGCACGCGCTCGGCCGCCTGCTCGGTCATCGTCGCGACGTAGCGCAGCCGGTCGCGCGCATCGGGCACGGCTTCCGCCGCGCGCTCGACGTGCTTGTCGAGCCCCAGTTCGCGCATCGAATCGCGCAGCGCGCGCGTGACCTGGCCGATGCGCGCGAGGATCCGGTCGCTCGCGAAATCGGCGCCTTCGGCGTGGCTGTCGGCGCTGAACGCCGCGCTGGCGAGCGCTGCATGGATCGGCTGGTTCACGTCAGCTCCCGGCCTTCGCCATCTTGTCGATGATCTTGTTCAGCTTCTCGTCGAGCGTCGCGGCCGTGAACGGCTTCACGACATAGCCGCTCGCGCCCGCCTGCGCGGCCGCGATGATGTTCTCCTTCTTCGACTCGGCCGTGACCATCAGCACCGGCAGGTGCGTGAGCGTCGCGTCCGCGCGAATTTCCTTCAGCATCGCGAGGCCGTCGAGGTTCGGCATGTTCCAGTCGGAGATCACGAAGTCGAAGCCGCCGCCACGCAGCCGCGCGAGGCCGGCCGCGCCGTCCTCGGCTTCGTCGACGTTCGTATAGCCCAGTTCCTTGAGCAGGTTGCGGACGATCCGGCGCATCGTCGGGAAATCGTCCACCACCAGGATTTTCATGCTCTTGTCCATCGTCGTTCCTTTGCAGATTCGTTACCGTCAGGGCACGTAGCAACGCACGTGCCCCGTGACATTTGATTCAAACGCGCTGCACGCGATCGCCCATCGTCGCCAGACGCGCCATCACGCGCCGGCTCATCTCGGCAAGCGAGACGACCTCGTCCGCGCCACCGAGCGCGATCGCCTCGCGCGGCATCCCGAACACGATGCAGCTCGCCTCGTCCTGCGCGAACGTGTGGGCGCCCGCGCGCTTCATGTCCAGCAGGCCGGCCGCGCCGTCGCGGCCCATCCCCGTGAGGATCACGCCGATCGCGTTCTTGCCCGCGTGCTGCGCCGCCGAGCGGAACAGCACGTCGACCGACGGCCGGTGGCGGTTCACCGGCGGCTCGTCGGACAGCTGCGCGATGTAGTTCGCGCCGCTGCGCGCGAGCAGCAGGTGTGCATGGCCCGGTGCGATGTACGCATGACCCGGCAGCACGCGTTCGCCGTGCTCGGCTTCCTTCACCGCGATCCGGCACAGGCCGTTCAGCCGCTGCGCGAACGACTTGGTGAAGCCGGGCGGCATGTGCTGCGCGATCAGCACCGCCGGCGCATCCGGCGGCAGCGGCGTCAGCACCTCGCGGATCGCCTCGGTGCCGCCCGTCGACGCACCGATGATGATCAGCTTCTCGGTACTGACGAGCGGGTTGTTGATCATCGGCGCGGCCGGCTGGCCGCTCGCCGTGGGCGCGGCGGCCTGCGGCTGCGGCGTCTGCCGCACGCGGGCGCGCGACGCCGCGCGGATCTTGTCCGCGAGCTTTTCCGCGTAGTCGAGCATGCCGTCGCGAATCCCGACGCGCGGCTTCGTGACGAAATCCACCGCGCCGAGTTCGAGCGCGCGCAGCGTGATCTCGGAGCCGCGCTCGGTCAGCGACGACACCATCACGACCGGCATCGGCCGCAGGCGCATCAGCTTCTCGAGGAAGTCGAGCCCGTCCATGCGCGGCATTTCGACGTCCAGCGTCAGGACGTCCGGGTTGTGCTGCTTGATGAGATCGCGCGCGACGAGCGGATCGGGCGCGGTCGCGCACACCGTCATGTCGGGCTGGCTGTTGATGATCTCCGTCATCAGGCTGCGGATCAGCGCCGAATCGTCGACGCACAACACTTTGATCTTCTGCACTACGGTCACGCCTCCTGCTTTCTCGAAAGGTTGGA
>NZ_VWWG01000207.1:0-3554 GCF_011753085.1 Burkholderia sp. Tr-862 | reverse complement strand
GGACGCGACTGCTTTCATCCGTTCGACTACTCGACCGACATCGACGTCGCGCTCGGCGACGAGCACGGCAACTTCTCGCCCCGCGTCACGGCGCCCGCCGGCGTGCGCTTCGTCGTGGACACGCAGCCGACCGGACGCGGCCGGCTCGTGCCCGACCCGGCCGACGCACCGGGCGGCGACATCGAGGTCGTCAACCGGATGCGGCGCGGCGCGGTAAACGTCAACGCATTCAGCGCGGGCCGGCTGATCGCGGTGAAGGAAGCGGTCGCGCCCGGGCAGAAGGCCGTGTTCCGCTTCACGCCGACGCTGTGGATCGGCGTGGCATCGCAGGTGCAGGAAAGCCGCGCGCTGCACGCGGCGGTGATGTCGAGCGCGAACACGCAGCTGCCGCTGGCGGGCGTGGCCGCGGCGGACATCGTGATGACAGGCGGTGGCACCGGCGCCGATGCGCAGCCGTTCGCGTTCGCGCTCGAGCACATCGTGCGCGCGTAGCGCCGCCCGACACGGTTTGGACCGGCTTGACGGCACGGCTTCACGGCCGGGCCGGCGGGAAAGGTGTGCGGCAGACCGACTGCCGTTTTTTTCAAACTCAAGGAGCAACGACGTGGATATCCAACTGAACCTGATCAACCGCTCGAACGACGCCAACAACTCGAGCGTCGTGATCTTCCAGAAGAACGTGGCGACCGACTTCGACGAACTCGCGATCGCATGGAAGGTGATCCGCAACTGTGGCCAGGGCGACAACCATCCGTTCAAGTTCCCGATGACGATGAGCGTGAGCGCGAGCGACAGCTGGGGCAACTACATGCCGCAGCAGCCCGCGACGAACGGCCAGGTGTTCCAGGTCGTGCGCTCCAGCTCGGGCGACGTGCTGCAGCTCGGCGGCGATCCGGGCGCGAGCGCCGAGGTGCAGGTGCGCAACGACCTGCCGGCCGGCGCGATCAACGCGACGATCTACAAGGACGGCAACGCGCTCGCGCGCAAGACCTCCGTCGCGCCGGGCCAGAAGGCCGTGTTCCAGTTCAAGCCGACGATCTGGATCGGCGTGGCGTCGCAGATCGAACAGGGCGCGCTGATGAATTCCGCCGTGATCTCAGACATCAACACGGAACTGTCGCTGCTCGGCATCGCCAGCGCCGACATCGTGATGACCGGCGGCGGCCCGGGCCCGCGCTCGCTGCCGTTCACGTTCCGGCTGGAAAACGTGGTGATGGCGTAACGGTCCGTGCGCCGGCAACGCACGGCCGGCGCCCTATCAATCAGTTATCCGAATCGAATCAAGGTGACTCATGGACATCAATCTCAACTTCGTCAACCTGTCGAACGACGTCAACAACAGCCAGATCGTGATCTTCCAGAAGAACGTGTCGACGGACTTCGACGAGCTCGCGATCGCGTGGAAGGTCATCACCAACTGCGGACGCGGCGACAACCATCCGTTCGTGTTCCCGATGCTGACGACCGTCTCCGCGAGCGATGCCGACGGGAACTACATGCCGCAAAAGCGCGCGGACAACGGACAGCTCTTCAACGTGTCGCGCTCGACGTCGGGCAACGTGCTCGCGCTGGCCGGCCCGGCGCCGACGTCGCGCGAGATCCAGCTGCGCAACGACCTGAGCCAGGGGGCAATCACCGCGTCGGTCTTCAAGGACAACCGGCTGCTCGCGCACAAGACCGGCATCGTGCCGGGCCAGAAGGCCGTGTTCGAGTTCAAGCCGACGCTGTGGATCGGCACCGCGTCGCAGATCGAACAGGGCGCGGTGATGAATTCGGCCGTGCTGTCCGACATCAACACCGAACTGTCGCTGCTCGGGATCAAGAGCGCCGACATCGTGATGACGGGCGGCGGCGGCGGCACCACCGCGACCGCGTACCAGTTCCGGCTCGCGAACGTGGTGATGGGGTAAGCCGCGCACGCGCGACGGCGAACGGGCGACACCCGTCACGTCGTCGCGCGCACGCGCGTCAGCCCGCGCGCTGCACGGGCGCCATCTTCGAGAAATATTTCGCACCCGCCACGCAACCGACGACCACGACCGTCACGACGAGCATCGACGGCGGCACCGTCTCGTGCAGCAGCCCGGCCGCGAGCAGGAAGCCGAAGAACGGCTGCAGCAGCTGCAGCTGGCCGACGCCCGCGATCCCGCCGAGCGCGAGGCCGCGATACCAGAACACGAAGCCGATCAGCATGCTGAACAGCGACACGTACGCAAGCCCCCACAGCGCGGCGGCGTCGACGCCGTCGAACGTCGCGGGCCACGTGAACCACGTGAGCGGCAGCATCACCGGCAGCGACAGCACGAGCGCCCACGAGATCACCTGCCAGCCGCCGAGCTGGCGCGACAGCCGCGCGCCTTCCGCATAGCCGAGCCCGCACGCGACGATCGCGGCCAGCATCAGCGCATCGCCCACCACCGACGCGCTGCCGCCGTTGCGCAGCGCGAAGGCGGCCACCGCGCCGCTGCCGACCAGCGAGAAGATCCAGAACGGCAGCCGCGGACGTTCGCCGCCGCGCCAGACGCCGAACAGCGCGGTCGCGAGCGGCAGCAGCCCGACGAACACGATCGCATGCGCGGACGTCACATGCTTGAGCGCGAGCGCGGTCAGCAACGGAAAACCGACCACGACCCCGAGTGCGACGATGACGAGCGACACGGTTTCGGCGCGCGTCGGCCGCTTCTGCTTCAGCGCGACGAGCAGCATCAGGCCGAGCACGCCGGCGATCGTCGCGCGCGCGAACGTGAGGAACAGCGGATCGAGCCCCTGCACCGCGATGCGCGTCGCCGGCAGCGAGCCACTGAAGATGATCACGCCCAGCAGGCCGCTGAGCCATCCGTCGGTCGTCTTTTGCACGGGAAATCCTGGTCGAAAAATGGGTGGATGACCGATGATCCGCCGTGCGCGAAAAGCGCGTAAGCTACAGCCCAATACAATTCTGACAAACTGTACTGGACAACCAGCCGTACAGTTCCTTCTCGCCATGAGCCGTTCCGTGCAACGCCCTGCTCCGCCCGCGCCGTCGCGCACGCGCGTGGAAACCGTGATGGACACGCTGCGCGCGCGGATCGCGAGCCGCGCGCTGATGCCCGGCGCGCGCGTGCCGTCGATCCGGATGATGGCCGATGGGCTGCACGTGTCGAAATCGACCGTCGTCGATGCGTACGAGCGGCTCGCGAGCGAAGGCGTGCTGGTCGCGCGGCGCGGCTCCGGCTTCTACGTGTCGGGCCATGCGCCGCCGCTCGCGCTCGCCGAGCTCGGCCCGCGCCTCGATCGCGAACTCGATCCGCTGTGGCTGTCGCGCCAGTCGCTCGAGGCGGCGCCGAACTCCGTGAAGCCCGGCTGCGGCTGGCTGCCGTCGTCGTGGCTGCCGGACGAGAGCCTGCGCCGCGCGCTGCGCGCGGTATCGCGCGACGAACCCGACGCGCTGACCGACTACGCGACGCCGCTCGGGCTGCCCGCGTTGCGCCAGCAGCTCGCGTGGCGGCTCGCGCAGCACGGCGTCCAGGCGGAGCCCGCGCAGATCATGCTGACCGACGGCGGCACGCATGCGC
>NZ_VWWG01000206.1:0-6333 GCF_011753085.1 Burkholderia sp. Tr-862 | reverse complement strand
AAAAAAAAAACACCGTCGTGCTCGACGACCCGTGCTACTTCAACTTCCAGGCGCTGCTGCGCGCGCATCGCGCGCGGATCGTCAGCGTGCCGTACACGCCGAACGGCCCTGATCTCGCGCGCTTCGAACAGGTGCTCGCCGAGCACCGGCCGCGCTTGTACATCACCAACTCGGCGCTGCACAACCCGACCGGCGCGACGCTCGCACCGCCGGTCGCGCACCGGCTGCTGACGCTGGCGGCCGAGCACGGCCTGCTGATCGTCGAGGACGACATCTTCGCGGATTTCGAAAGCACGCCCGCGCCGCGCCTCGCGGCGTTCGACGGGCTGTCGCGCGTCGTGTCGATCGGCAGCTTCTCGAAGACGCTGTCGGCCGCGATCCGCTGCGGCTATGTCGCCGCACGCCCGGAGTGGATCGACGCGCTCGTCGACCTGAAGCTCGCGACGTCGTTCGGCAATGCGCAGATCGGCGCGAACGTCGTGCACCGGCTGCTGGTCGACGGCACGTACCGGCGCCATCTCGACAGCCTGCGTGCGCAACTGGCCGATGCGATGGGCGAAACGATCCGGCGGCTCGCGCGCGCGGGGCTCGGGATCTGGACGGAGCCGCGCGGCGGCCTGTTCGTGTGGGCCGAGCTGCCGGACGGGCTCGATGCGGCGCGGGTCGCGCGTCATGCGCTCGATCACGATGTCGTGCTCGCGCCAGGCGATGTGTTCAGCGCGTCGCACAGCGCGACGTCGTTCATGCGCTTCAACGTGTCGCGCTGCAAGGGGCCGGCCGTATTCGATGCGCTGGCGCGGGCGATGGACGCGGCGCGAGCAGCGGAACGCAGCGGCCGCACACTGGCCGACCAACGATGAGCCCCGAAGGCGGCGGGGCGAATGGCCGCCCCGCCGCCGCCCTCATTGCTCCGCCGCGTGCGCCCTCGCCCGCACCTCGGCGAACGTCGTATCGACCAGCATCCGCCCCGTGTCGAACACCGTTTCGAGCGCGTCGTCCCACTCGCCTTCCAGCGCACGATCGTCCCACGCGACCGGCAGCGCGACCGTCCGGTACTCGCCCGTGCGCCGATTACGCAGCAACGTGAGCCGCCCCTTCTTCGAGCGCTTGCCCTGGTCGGTGACGGGATCCTTGCGGACGTCGTGCCAGATGCCGTCACGCCGGATCGCCGAGCACTTCATCGCGAAGCGCTGCGTATCGCGATTCACCTGCTGCAACAGCGCGCCGCCCATCCCGAACACGACGTTGCCGGCCGCATAGCCCGCGTCGTCGAGCGCGGCGAGGATCGCCCCGATCGACAACTCGTCGACACCATCGCCCTGGATCACGCGCACGCGGTTCAGCACACGCCGCCCCTTGCCGTTCACGGTCGAACCGAACGATGCGTCGAGCGCACGCACGGTCTGCAGCACGATCGTCACCGGGTCGCCCGAATCGGGACGCACGACGAGCGTCGCACCCGAATCGATCACCGCCTGGCGCAGCGGACCGCCCCACATTTCAAGCGCGGCGAACAGATCGTAGGAGTCCGACACGACCGATACGATCGCGCCGGGCAGACCGAAGCGGCTGATCATGTTGCGGTACGCATCGGCTTCGTGCTCACGGCCCCACGACGTGATCGTGCTGTGCTCGGCCGCCGGCACCGAGTACGCGGCCATCGGCTCGCGATAGAAGCGGTTCGCGGCCAGCACGCCGAGCACCGTGTCCGAACCCATGAAGCTGACGAGGTGCGCGGCGCCGCCGATCGCGGCCGATTCCGCGCTCGATACGCCGCGCGCGCCGAAGTCGTGCAGCTTGAACGGTAACTGGGCGAGATCGTCGTCGGTCTTCTCGAGAAAGTGGCGGATCGTCTGCCGCAGGTGCCAGCTGCGCGTTGCGACCGTCACCGGGTACCACACGCGCAGCAGCATCGTCTCGAGATACGACGCGAGCCAGAACACCTTCGGGTCGTCGCATTCGACGGTCATCAGCACGTTGTGCACCGGAACGATCGAACCCTCGGGCACCGCGCGAATCCTCACAGGCAAGTAGCCGTCGTAGTGCTCGACGACATGACGCCAGCCGTCCTCGTTGAACGGCTCGCCGTGCACGGCGAAGAAGTCGCGCGCGTCGTCGATCATCGCGTGCGTGACGGGCCGGCACAGATATTCCTTCAGCAGCATCTGCAGGCCGAAGAACAGCGTGCGGTCGTAGCGGCCGCCGCGCGATTCGACGTACGAGAACATCGCCTGCGCGTCGGGCGGATATTGCAGGAAGTGGGAAGCCTTGTACGAATCCGTGTTGAGGATCGGATTGGCGAGAACCGCGGCAAAGCCGCCGGGATCGTTTTGCATGGCTAGAGCTCCTCTAGGCCGTTGAAGTGCCGCCGCGTCTGTCGCAGCGGACCGGTATCCGGGGAATCAGCGGATCACAGCTTCCCCAGGAAGTGATACGCGATCTCGAAGTGATCCTCGAACATCACGTTGCGCATCTGCGCGAATTCGTTGAGCGGCACCCAGCGCGCCTTGTCGGCGTCGTCGCTGCCCTTCACGCGCGGCAGCTCGCCGGTCGGGAAGTTGAACAGGCACGCGTGCGTGATCGTGCGGCCGCGCAGCGATCGGGTCGGATGATCGAACACCTGGCGATCCCTGATCGAGCCGCGCAGCACGGGCTCCGGCAGCTTCAGGCCGGTCTCCTCGCGCAGTTCGCGGATGCATGCCGCGTCGAGCCGTTCGTCCTGCTCCACGAAGCCGCCCGGCAGCGCCCACAGGCCGCGGCCCGGTTCACTGCGCCGGCGCACGAGCAGGATATGGCCCGAGTGCACGACCACCGCGTCGACCGTCACGAACGTGACCGGATACGGTGCGGCCGCCCATGCCTTGCGATACGCGGCGATGAACTCGGCCTCGGCCTTCAGCTGCGCGAATTCCGGCTGCGTGCGGAAACGCTCGAGCCAGCCGAACACGGGTTCCGGCACCGCCCATTGCACGAAGCTGTTGGTGCGTTCGGCGAAATACTGGTCGCGGATTTCGGTGGCGGAAATGTCTTCGGTCGCATCGACGTCGACGAGCTCCCATTGCGGGAACATCCGCAGGTAATACGACGTGGCGTCCTTCTCGTGGCCGATCAGCCCGGCCTTGCGCTGCGCGACGTCGCCGAGCGCGGCGGCCACGGCATCCTGCACCCAGCGCACCCAGTCGCCGTCGTTGTACGTCGAATCCTGCACGGGCGCGATCGTCACGCGCTCGCGTTCGGACGCATCGAGCAGCGAGGCCAGCATCTGGCGGCGCTCGTCGAACGAGAACGGATCCTTGATGGTGCGGGGCTTGTCGGTCGAGCCGATCAGCACGCACACGCGCTCGGCCCGGCTCAGTGCCGACTTCAGCACGTTCAGGTGACCACGATGCGGAGGCTGGAAACGACCAATGAAAACGAGCGCGTCGAAGCGCCGGTTCTGTTGCGTACTCATGAGGCTCCCTCAAGAGATTGAAACGCTTCGGGTCTTTCCCGAAGGCATGGAATCGATCGTAGGGGAATTCCCGGAGAAGGTCAATCGAGCCTGCGCTCGACTTGACGAAGTCTGACGAAACGCGCGGTTTTGACGCGCTACACTCGATTTCATCCTAATCCGCGCCGGTGCGCCCGCCATCCATCATGAGAATTTCAGTGAGTCGGATCGTCGGCGTCGATCGCAGGCGCCTCTTCACCTGGTCGCAGGACTACGCGCGGCGGCTCGTGTGGGACAGCTTTCTCGCCGACGCGTATCTGCCCGACGGGATGACGGCCGACGTCGGCGTCAACGCATTCTGCCGCAGCCAGTCGGGCGCGACGATGGTGTCGCGCTACATCTCGTACCGTCCGCCGCAGGTCGCGGCCGTCGAAATGGTCGACGGGCCGAAGGTGCTCGAATGCTTCAGCGGCAGCTGGAACTTCACCGAGCGCACCCCGGGCACGACCGAAGTGAAGTTCACGTACCACTTCCGCGCGCAGCCGGCATGGCTGCGCTGGCTGCTCGAACCGCTGATCGGCGCGTTCTATCTCGTGCACACGCGCCGGCGTCTCGACTCGTTCAAGCGCTGGGCCGAAGCCGAAGCGCTGCCGCGCTGAGCGCCGCTCACGCGACGCCGCGCGCGACCTGCTGCCGGACCTGCGCGTGCGTGCCGAGCGCGGCGGCAATCGCGTCGACTGCATCGGCCGCGCGCGCCGCGCCGCACATGAACGCGTCGACGGCCGCGAAGCCGTGCTCCGGCCACGTATGAATCGTGATGTGCGACTCCGCGAGCAGCACGACGCCCGTCACGCCGTGCTCGCCGCCGAAATGATGGAAATGCGCGCCGATCACGCGCGCACCGGCCCGCTGCGCGGCGTCGGCAAGAATCGCTTCGAGCCGCGCCGCATCGCGCAGCAGCGCCGCGTCGATGCCGGCGAGATCGGCCAGCACGTGCGAGCCGAGCGTCGCGCGCGGCGGGGCGATGCACTCGCGCGCCGTCATTTGTGCGACCCGTACGACGAGTAGCCGCTGCGCGCCGACGAACTGCCCCACCCGCTGCCGACCGAACTCACGCCGCCCGAACCGCTGCCGCCCAGCGACGTGCAGCTGAACAACGTGACGACGATCAGCCCGTAGAGTCCATAGAGGATATGACGCATCAGGTGTTGCCCCCATCCGATGCGAAGCCTTTCCACAGCCATTCAGGCAGCCACAGCACGAGCAGGCCCACCAGCACGAAGACGGAACGGCTGCTGAACGAGAACAGCGAGCCGATGTTGAAGATCACGAGCAACGCGCTGAACACGAATGGCAGCGGCGCGAAGCTGTGCGGGTACTTTGCATCGAACAAGCCCGTCGACTTCCCGGCCGAACCCGTTGCGGGCGCAACCGCCGCCGTCTTGAGCGCCGGCGTGGCGAAGCGTTCGGCCAGCGCGCTGGCCGACAGCGGGCGCGCGCGCGACCACACGATCTCGGCGGCGCTGCGCTCGCGCGTGAGCTTGTCCTTCTGCCAGCCGTAGTCGGCGATCGACGTGCGGTCGCCGATCTGTACGCGCCAGTTGAACGCGCCGACCACGTACACGACTTCCGAGTCGTACGTCTCGCGCAGTCGATAGGTCTTGCCGTCGTCGATCACGTCGGACTCGCCGCCGATCGTCGGCCAGTGATCGAGCACCTGCACGCGCTCCCAGCGCCCTTCGCTCTGCACGAGCCACAGGAAGCCGCGCTTCGGGTTCAGCAGCAGGTATTCGTCCCACGTCTCGTCGTCGCCCGGCACGCGGCAACGCATCATGCCGATCACCGTGTACTTCACGCCGTCGAACATGCCGGTCGCACCGAGCTCCAGCGCGCCCTTCACCGCATCGAGCCTGCGCTGCGCGGCGAAGACGGTCTGCTGCTCGGCCGTGCATTGCACGCCCGCGTGGCAGCTGCCGCACACGACGTAGTCGGCGAGGTTCGGCGCAAACGACAGCGGCGCGCCGCAGCTCGGGCACGCGAACGGCACCATCGCCGCGCCGCGTTTCTCGCGCGTATCGGTTTCGGCATCGCGCAGCCCGGTGAACGCGAGCGCGTCGAACTCCAGTGCCTCGCCCGTATAGACGGCGGGGCTCCCGCCGTTCGCATCGGCGTCGGAATAGTCGTAGGTCGCGAACGCGTTGCCGGTGCGCAGGTCGACGACGCGCGCCTCCCAGCCCGCATCGACACGGAACGGCAACTCGCCGTCGCCGCCCGTACAGCGTGCGGTGCGCACATCGGACACGAGATACGCGCGGCCGCCGTGATCGATCCGCATGCCGGGTTCGAGCGTGCCGAACGCAGGCCACGCGCCGCCGGACGCATCGTCGGGCT
This sequence comes from Burkholderia sp. Tr-862, assembly GCF_011753085.1. Classification (NCBI taxonomy): domain Bacteria; kingdom Pseudomonadati; phylum Pseudomonadota; class Betaproteobacteria; order Burkholderiales; family Burkholderiaceae; genus Burkholderia; species Burkholderia sp. Tr-862. The sequence continues at coordinate 512 of NZ_VWWG01000206.1, read as the reverse complement.
CGCGCACCGTGACCGCGTACTGGCCCGACGCATCCGACAGCCAGCCGAACGCGCCGTCGTCGAACACGACGTACCACTCGCTCCACGTGCCGGCGTCGTAGGTCATCTGGATGCGGCCGAGCACGGTGAACGCGCGCTTGCCGTAGCGGCCGGCCGTGCCGATCTGGATCGGCGACGCGTCGTCGAGCACCGTGGCGAGCTCGCCGATGCGTTCGACGTCGGCGCCGCGCTTGAGCAGCGTGCTGCGACAGAACGCGCAGACGGCCATCACCGCCGCCGCCGAGCGAAACTCGACCGGCGCGCCGCACTGGGGGCACGAAGTACTGAACATGCGTGACGCTTACCGGGTGAGCTTCGCGAGGATTTCCGCCTTCGCGCGCGAATAGTCTTCTTCGGTCACGAGCCCCTTGTCGAGCAGGGCCTTCAACTGCTCGAGACGCTGCACGTAGTCGGTCCCTTCGGCCGATGCTGCCGGCTGCGCAGCCGCAACCGGTGCCGCGGCGGGCGCGGGC
>NZ_VWWG01000205.1:0-10023 GCF_011753085.1 Burkholderia sp. Tr-862 | reverse complement strand
GGCAAGTCGCGCTACGCGGCCCGCGCCCCCGCGGGCATGCTGCCGCTTATCGCGACTTGCCGCTCGGCGACCCATCCGGCATCGCGTCGGACAACGCATCGAGCACCGGCGTCAGCACGTCTTGCGGGCTGCCGGTCGCCCAGCCGCCATCCAGACTGTAAAGGTCGATCTTGCCCGTCACGGCGTGCGTCACCGGGGCCTCATCCAGGACCTGCGCCATGCCCGAGAAGATCGCCTTGAACGCGGCAATCCGTGCCGCGTCGTTGTTCAGGCGACCATTGCCGAGCTTCGCCTGCAGCGCCTTCCCGCCGGGCCCCGGATCCGCGACACGACACGCGAATTCGACCGTCGCGATCGTATGGCCCTCGATGGACGAGTTCGGTCGCTGCGACGATCCGGTCGCCTTGCACGCCGAGCGATTGAGCGCGCGCTGATACGCGGCGGCCATGCTCTCGACCGACGGACGCAACGCGGCACTCATCTTCGGCGGCATCGGCGCCAGCATGCCGTCGGCCATATCCTTGCTCATCGACTCGCCGAGCGTCGACAGAACGCCGACGTCGAGCGCATCCTTGCCGTCGTAACTCGGGCGTACCGCGTCGTTGAATGCGCGGGCCTTCGACACGTCGCCGTTGACGAACGCGCCGATATAGAGATCGACGGTCTGCTCGGCGGTCAGCGGCGCGGCATGCGCGGCGCCCGCGGCGATCAGCAGCGGCAACGCGGCGATGCGCATGGAACGGGAAATATTCATGGGGAAACGGCCCTCTCTCGATAGATTGTTGTACGCACCCGACGCGGCGGCTGCCGCAGCCGGGCCGGCGGGAATTGTCTCGAAAAAAGGGGGCCGGTGAAAGGCCGATGCCGGTGAACGACGCGCCGCACCGGCCCGCCGGCCGCGCGCGGACGCAAAAAAGCCCGCTCGACGCGGGCTTTTCGGCAGATCGACCGCAGATGCGCGGCCGATGGATACGCGCTTATGCGAACGAATAGAACACGCGGAACGCGACCTTGCGCTCGGCCCAGAACTCGGCGGCTTCGCGGAACACGTCGAGCAGCGTCTCGCGCCCTTCCTTGTCGAATTTCTGCGCGATCGGCAGCCCTTCGAGAACGATCACGAAACCGGGCTGCGCGCCGGCCTTCGCGACGAGGTCGGTCAGGCAGTCGTACAACGCGTCGTAGTTCTTCCCGAAATGCTTCGGAAACAGGAACGACGTCGCGATCGTCTCCATCACCTCCTGCTTCGACTGCGCTGCGCCGCAATACGCGTACAGGAAATGCTGGCCGAGCCGGCTGGCTTCGTCGGCGAGATCCTGCACGCGGAACGCGCGGATCGACTGCACGAGGTTGGGTCGCACGGTCGTGAAAAGGCTCATAGGCTCCTCGTTCGATGAAAGCCCGGGCTCGGCTTCCTGTTGCTCCGACGCGCCGCCGGCCTGTGCCACCGCGTGTAGTTGCATCACGCGCTGAAACAGATTGCCGTCGCCGGCCGCGAACAGTTCCGCTCCCGCCGTGTCGTGCGCGTAGATGGAGTCGCTCATGCCATTCATCCCGAAGTCATTCAACAATACGTTTAAAACTGTTGTAGTGGTCGTCCGTGTAATAACAGTTGTCGATCCGGCGCAACGGCCCGCCACAGACGATGCGGCGCGCGCCGCGATTGCGCGCGCGCGGCGTCGGCACCGTGTACTCGTGGTAGTAGCCGCGCTTCGCCTTCGGCAGGATCCGCTCGCGGTTGCCGAAGACGACGCCGTCTTTCTCGTACGGATAGGGGCCACCGGCGCCGATCAGGCCAAGCGTGGTCACGGCCTCGCGCGGCAGACGGGCGGTCGGGATCGTATCGACCCCGCCGACGGCCAGGTCGGCCGAAACGGCCTGCCGTGCGTAAGCGGCGGAAACCAGACTGCCCGTCGGTGTACCGACGATACCCATCGCGAACATCGCGAAGACGGACGCCAGCGCGCCGTTGCGGAGCCACTTGCGTGCCATGAACCAGGGTTCCCGCTGTTAAATCAAGTAGTTGACGACCAACCAAAGGCGTTAGCGTAGCGCTATTGTCCGCGCGAATCAATGTTCGTTTGGGAATCGAAAGGCCGGCGCGGCCCGGAATCGCGCATTTCTTACCGAAATAAGGCTACATTTAACTTACATGGGATAAAATGGCCGCGGCATCTCTCGCATGGCAAGACCCTGCCTCCTTGCCGCGCTCGCTACCCGGAGTGGAGAGATGCTGCTGTTGCTTATGGGAAGCGCGTTTGCGCCCTGCCCGACGGCGTGCCCCTTGCGGGCACGCCCCTTTTTGCTTTTGTTTACAATTTCGCCCGGCGCGCGGCACCGGTTGACCGGCGCCGCGCGTTCGTCCTGGCTCAGCGTGCGGCGTTCACGTCGGCGACCAGCAGCGCCGCCATGTTGACGATGCGGCGAACCGTCGCCGATTCGGTCAGCACGTGCACCGGCTGGGCCGCGCCCAGCAGGATCGGCCCGATCGCGATGTTGTTGCCGGCGGCCGTCTTCAGCAGGTTGTACGCGATGTTCGCGGCGTCGATGTTCGGCAGGATCAGCAGGTTCGCTTCGCCTTCGAGCGTCGATTCCGGCAGGATTTCCTTGCGCAGCGCCGCGTCGAGCGCCACGTCGCCGTGCATTTCGCCGTCGACCTTCAGCTCCGGCGCACGTTCCTGCAGGATCGCGAGCGTATCGCGCATCTTCTTCGCCGAAGGGGCGTTGCTCGTGCCGAAATTCGAGTGCGACAGCAGCGCGACCTTCGGCTCGATGCCGAACCGGCGCACTTCTTCCGCGGCCATGATCGTGATCTCGGCGAGTTCTTCCGGCGTCGGATCGACGTTCACGTGCGTATCGACCAGGAAAATCTGGCGACCCGGCAGCACGAGGCCGTTCATCGCCGCGTACACGCTGCAGCCCGGGCGCTTGCCGATCACCTGGTCGATGAAGTGCAGGTGGCGGTGCGTCGTGCTGATCGTGCCGCAGATCATCCCGTCCGCTTCGCCCTTCTTCACCAGCATCGAGCCGATCAGCGTCGTGCGGCGGCGCATCTCGACGCGGGCCAGCTGCTCGCTGATGCCCTTGCGCGACATCATCTTGTAGTACGTCTGCCAGAAGTCGCGGTAGCGCTCGTCGTGCTCGGTGTTGACGACCGTGAAGTCGGTGCCCGGCGTGAGGCGCAGGCCGTAGCGCTGGATACGGTGCTCGATCACCGACGGGCGGCCGATCAGGATCGGCTTCGCGAGCTTCTCGTCGACGATGATCTGAACGGCGCGCAACACGCGCTCTTCTTCGCCTTCCGCGAACACCACGCGCTTCTTCTCTGCCGGCGCGGCGCGCGCGATCTGGAAGATCGGCTTCATCGTCGTGCCGCTGTGATACACGAACTGCTGGAGGTGAACGCGATACGCCTCCATGTCCTCGATCGGGCGCGTCGCCACACCACCGTCCATCGCGGCCTGCGCGACGGCCGGCGCGATCTTGACGATCAGGCGCGGATCGAACGGCTTCGGAATCAGGTAGTCGGGCCCGAACGACAGGTCCTGAATGCCGTATGCGGTCGCGACGATGTCGCTCTGCTCCTGCTGCGCGAGTTCGGCGATCGCGTTGACGGCCGCGATCTCCATTTCACGCGTGATCGTCGTCGCGCCGACGTCGAGCGCGCCGCGGAAGATGAACGGGAAGCACAGGACGTTGTTGACCTGGTTCGGATAGTCGGTGCGGCCGGTGGCCAGCACGGCGTCCGGGCGCACTTCGAGCGCCAGTTCCGGCAGGATTTCCGGCGTCGGGTTCGCGAGCGCGAGGATCAGCGGGCGCTCGGCCATGCCCTTCACCATCTCCTGCTTCAGCACGCCCGCAGCCGACAGGCCGAGGAAGATGTCCGCGCCTTCGATCACCTCGGCCAGCGTGCGGGCTTCGGTTTCACGCGCGAAACGCTCCTTGTCCGGATCCATCAACTCGGTGCGGCCCTTGTAGACCACGCCGGCCAGGTCGGTCACCAGGATGTTCTCGATCGGCAGGCCGATGTCGACCAGCAGGTCCAGACACGCGAGCGCGGCCGCACCCGCGCCCGACGCGACGAGCTTCACCTTCTTGATGTCCTTGCCGACGACCTTCAGGCCGTTCGTGACGGCCGCGGCCACGACGATCGCGGTGCCGTGCTGGTCGTCGTGGAACACCGGGATCTTCATCCGCTTGCGCGCTTCGCGCTCGACGATGAAGCAGTCCGGCGCCTTGATGTCTTCCAGGTTGATCCCGCCGAAGGTCGGCTCCAGCGCGGCGATCACGTCGACCAGCTTGTGCGGGTCCGACTCGTTCAGTTCGATGTCGAACACGTCGATGCCGGCGAACTTCTTGAACAGTACGGCCTTGCCTTCCATCACCGGCTTCGACGCGAGCGGGCCGATGTTGCCGAGCCCGAGCACCGCGGTACCGTTCGTGACCACGCCGACCAGGTTGCTGCGCGCGGTGAAGCGCGCGGCGTTCAGCGGGTTCTCGACGATCTCCTCACACGCATACGCGACGCCCGGCGAATACGCGAGCGCGAGGTCGCGCTGATTGATCATCTGCTTGGTCGGGGCGATCGCGATCTTCCCGGGAGTCGGGAATTCGTGATAATCGAGAGCGGCTTCGCGGAGCTTGGCTTTGGAGGAGGCTTGGGTCGACATGTGTCTCTTGACGGGCGGATTAGAATAACTGTTCGACGGCATTGTAGCGCCAATCGAAGGCCGCCAGACCGGCGATTCGGGTGCGACAGCCGCGACAAAAATGGTCTGAACGGTGCAGGAACGGCGCCGTTCGCTGCGTACAATGCCGTTCCTTTCACCGCTTCCGGGTCCCTCCGCCGTGCCAGCCGCCTTGTCCGAGTTTTCGCTGATCGATCGCTTCTTCGCGCGCCGCGCGGCCCGTGGGGCGCGTGCGTCGACGCTCGGCATCGGTGACGATTGCGCGCTGATCGCGCCGCGATCCGGAAAATTGCTAGCCATTTCGACGGACATGCTGGTCGAAGGCCGCCATTTCTTTCCCGATGTCGCGCCCGACGCGCTCGGCCACAAGACGCTCGCCGTCAACCTGTCGGATCTCGCGGCGATGGGCGCCGAGCCGCGCGCGTTCACGCTCGCGTGCGCGCTGCCGCGCGCCGACGCCGCGTGGCTCGAGGCATTCAGCAACGGGCTGTTCGCCCTCGCCGAACGGTTCGGCTGCGAGCTGATCGGCGGCGACACGACGAGCGGGCCGCTGAACCTGTGCGTGACCGTGTTCGGCGAAGTCGCGCCGGACGCGGCGCTGCGGCGCGATGCCGCGCGCGACGGCGACGACGTCTGGGTGTCCGGCACGCTCGGCGACGCCCGTGCGGGACTCGGGCTCGTGCGCGGTGAATGGAGCGCCGGCGCGGCCGAAGCCGCCGCGTTCCGGCAGGCGCTCGAGCGTCCCGAGCCGCGCATCGCGCTCGGGCTGGCACTCGCGGGCGTCGCGCATGCGGCACTCGACATCTCGGACGGCCTCGCCGGCGACCTGCGGCACATCCTGACCCGCTCGAACGTGCGCGCCGACATCGACGCCGACGCGGTGCCGCGCTCGGCCGCGCTCGCGACGCTGCCCCCCGACGTACAGCGACGCTGCACGCTGGCCGGCGGCGACGACTACGAACTGTGCTTCACGGCACCGGTTGCGGCCCGCGCGGCGGTCGAGGCAGCGGGCGCAAGCAGCGGCGTTCGGGTCACGCGAGTCGGTACAATACATGCGTTGTCCTCGCCGTCGGAGCAGCCCGCGATCGCGTGGCGCGACGCCGCCGGCACACCCCTGACTCTCACGTTTCACGGTTTCGACCACTTCCATGCAGACTGACCCGACGACCGCACCGAACGCGGCCGCGCCCGGCGCCGCCCGAAACGCGCCGCAGCGCGCCACCGTGCGCTTCATGCTGTCGCACCCGGCGCACATCGTGTCGCTCGGCTTCGGCAGCGGGCTCGCGCCGTTCATGCCCGGCACGTTCGGCTCGCTGTTCGGGTGGCTGACGTTCGTCGTGCTGAACCGCTACCTGACGGTGCCCGAATGGTGGGCGCTGATCGCGCTCGGGTTCGTCGCCGGCACGTGGATCACCGGCTTCACCGCACGCAGGATGGGCACGACCGATCCGGGCGCCGTCGTCTGGGACGAAATCGTCGCGATCTGGCTCGTGATGCTGTTCGTCACGCCCGCGACCTTCATCGGCCAGTTGTGGGCGTTCGTCGTGTTCCGCTTCTTCGACATGCTCAAGCCGCCGCCGATCCGCTATTTCGATCGTCGCGTGAAAGGCGGGCTCGGCATCATGGTCGACGACCTGATCGCCGCGTTCATGACGCTGCTCGTGATCGCCCTGTGGCGCTCCGCCGTCAGCTGACCGTTTTTCCCGACTCCCGTTTCCCGACGCGCATGCCAACCGATTCCGTCGTCCACCAGCTTGCGATCCGCGCAGGCAACAAGCTGCGTGACGAGCACCTGACGCTCGCCACCGCCGAATCCTGCACGGGCGGCATGATCGCCGCGGCGATCACCGACATCTCCGGCAGCAGCCAGTGGTTCGAGCGCGGCTTCGTCACGTACTCGAACCAGGCCAAGAGCGAGATGATCGGCGTGCCGCCCGACCTGATCGACAAACACGGCGCCGTCAGCGAGCCGGTCGCGCGCGCGATGGCCGAAGGCGCGCTGCGCAACAGCCGCGCGCAGGTCGCGCTGGCCGTCACCGGCATCGCCGGCCCGGCGGGCGGCAGCGAGAAAAAGCCGGTCGGCACCGTGTCGTTCGCGTGGAGCAACCGGCTGCATACCGACGTCGAGACGCGCGTGTTCAAGGGCGACCGCGAGCAGATTCGCACGCAGGCCGCCGCGCATGCGCTGCGCGGGCTGCTGAAGCTGCTCGACGAGCGCGAAGGCTGATCAAAGGCTGAACCCAGGCTGATTTGCCGCCGCAACGGCAGGGGCGGCCGGCGCCCCTCCCCGTTTACTGGATCGCGTCGGGCTTCACGACGATCCAGTTCTTGTCCGCCGTCACCGGCAGGCCGAGCGCTTTCTGCTTCGCGGCCGATTCGTCCGACCACGTGCGGATCTGCGCCATCTGCTTGTCCTTCTTGTTGACCCAGACGCGCACGCCGCCGCGCGCGACGTCGGTCGCATTCAGCAGCATGTAGCCGTCGGATGTCGGCGTGTCGCCCGCGACGAGCACGGGCTTCTTCCACTGGTCGATCCAGCCGACGATCGAGCCGAGCTTGCCTTCGTACCACGTCATCGGGTTCATCAGGAACGGCGTGATCACGAGGCTGCGGTTCGCGGCCTCGTCGTACTTGCCGGCCTTGATCTGCAGCCGCGACGTCGTCAGCGCGCCCGTCGCCGGGTTGCGCAGCAGCGTCGTCACGCCGATCACGTTCTGCGGCTTCACGTTGTAGCCGTATTTCGGATCGGACAGCACGAGCCGCGCGAGTTCCTCGTGCGCGGCGGTCATCACGTAGACCTCGATCCCGTTCTCGCGCAGCGCGTTGTACAGCTCCTGCATGCCGCGGAAGAAACGCGGCGGGTTCGCGGCGCCGTCGACGACCTTGTCGCCCTGCCAGTAGCGGATCGGCACCGGCTTGCCGTCGGCGAGCATCGCGTCGACGTGGCGCTTCAGATCCGCGAGCGACAGCCCCGCGAACGCCTGCGCGATCCACGGGTAGCAGACCAGATCGTCGATCTCGCAAAGCCGGTAGTAGTAGCTCGTCAGCGATTCCTTGTAGTCGGCGGAATCCTTGAACGGGATCAGCTTCAGCGACGGATCGAGCGAGTCGCGCGTGAGCACGCCGCGGTTCTCGAGATACGGCAGCAGCGATTCCTCGAGGTCGTAGCGGTAGGTCGTGTTGTCGGCGTCGAACACCGCGTAGTCGCCGCGATTCGCATGGGCGGCGATCATCGCGTTCAGCGCCTTCGCGCTGTCCGCCGGCCAGTGCGACAGGTCCGCCGCGTGGGCGAACGACATGCACAACGACGCGGCAAGCGCGCTCAGAATACGGCGGGACAGCTTGGGCATGGCGTCGCTCCCTTTCGTGACAGTATGGTGACAAATCGATGACGAGGGCCTGATCCCGGCAGCATCGCGCGATTGCGGCGCGGGCATGCGGTGCGGAAGCGACGGGAAGTTGTTTGCGTGCGCCAATGCGGCAGGCGCGGGAGGCACGCGCGCGGCCCGCGAATGCGGGCCGGCGGTGAAAGGCCGCCCGGACGGGCGGCCGGTATTTCAGCGATGCGCGTTGATCGTGTCGCGCGTCTTCTGCGCGGCGAGCGCCGCGGCTTCGGCAAAATCCTCGTCCTTGCTCGCGTACAGGATCGCGCGCGACGAGTTGATCATCATGCCGGTGCCGTCCGCCGTGCGGCCTGCGTTGACGGTGGCCTCCACGTCGCCGCCCTGCGCGCCGATGCCGGGAATCAGCAGCGGCATGTCGCCGACGATCCCGCGCACGATCTCGATTTCGTTCGGGAACGTCGCGCCGACCACGAGGCCGAGCTGGCCGTTCTTCGCATTCCACTTGTTCGCCGCGAGGTCGGCCACGACCTGATACAGCGGCCGGCCGTTTGTCTCGAGGAACTGCAGGTCCGAGCCACCCGGGTTCGACGTGCGGCACAGCACGATCACGCCCTTGCCTTCATGCTCGAAGTACGGCTCGACCGAGTCGTAGCCCATGTACGGGTTCACGGTGACCGCGTCCGCGCGATAGCGCTCGAACGCCTCGCGCGCGTACTGCTCGGCGGTGCTGCCGATGTCGCCGCGCTTCGCGTCGAGGATCACGGGCAGGCCCGGATGCTGGAGGTGGATGTGCGCGATCAGGCGCTCGAGCTGGTCTTCGGCGCGATGCGCGGCGAAGTACGCGATCTGCGGCTTGAACGCGCTCGCATACGGCGCGGTCGCGTCGACGATCTGCCGGCAGAATTCGAAGATCGCGTCGGGCTGGCCGTCGAACTGCACGGGAAAGCGCGACGGCTCGGGATCGAGGCCGACGCACAGCAGCGAATTCGTGCGCTGCCACGCGGCGCGCAGCGATTCGATGAAAGTAAGCGGGGAAGACATGGCGGATACTCGCGGCAAACCGTTGGTAGACCGCGTATTTTACCCGCGTCGCCGGCGTCCCTCGCGCGCGGCCGCATCGACGCGCGCATCGGCCCGCTCGACGGTGAACGCGAAACGCCGCGTGAGCCGCTCGCCTGGCGCAAGCAGCGTCATGCCGTGCGCGGCCGCGCCGCCCGGCAGGTTCACCGCGTTGATCGGATGATCGACGGGTTCGAAGCAGAAGAAATCCTCGCCGGGCGGCGTATACAGCACGTAGGCATCGGCGTCGGCCGCCACCGTCAGCGACAGCCCGCGGCGCGGCCAGCTCACCGCCGCGTGGCCGCCCCAGCCGGTGAACGCATGATTGATGAGCGTCGCCGGCAACGGATACGCGACGCCGAACTGCCACGCCGGCGGCACGCTCACGTGCCGCACCGGCAGGAAATCGGCGCCCGACAGCCACAGCCCGCCCGCAGCCGCGGCAAGCTCGGTCACGTCGTCGCGCACCAGGAACGGATGCACGCCGAGACCGAACGGCAGCCGCGCGCGCCCCGCATTCTCGATCGTCAGTGCGATCGACAGTGTCGTGTCGTCGAGCGCGAACGACTGGATCGCGCGAAATGCATACGGTGCGCCGCTCGCGCGATCGAGCGACAGCTGCAGCGTCGTGTCGGTCGCGTCGTCCACCTGCCACGGCGCGAGCCAGCCGTCGCCGTGAATCGGCAGCGGCTCGTCGCGACGATTGCGCGGCACCGCGACGCTGCGCCCGTCGCATTCGAAGCGGCCGTTGCCGATCCGGTTCGAATACGGCAGCAGCGGATAGCACGCGAGTTCGTTCGGATCCGTCGCCGTTTCCGGGTGCTCGCAGCGGCGGAACACCGGCACCAGCGCGCCGTGGTCGCCGCGCCAGTCGAAGCGCGCGATGCCGCCGCCGAGGTGCGGCAGCACGTCGAGCCGCAGCGCCGCGTTCGACA
>NZ_VWWG01000204.1:0-10409 GCF_011753085.1 Burkholderia sp. Tr-862 | reverse complement strand
CCGTATCCGAGGTTGTCGAGATCGTCCGCGCAGCGGGCGTCCGAGCCGATCGCAACCGCGACGCCGGCCTTCGCGGCCTCGCGGCACCACAGGTCCGGCAGATCGAGCCGCCGCGGGTCGCCGTCGAGTTCGACGAAGCAGCGGCGCGCGGCGGCCGCGGCGAGCACGCGCGGCACGTCGAGTTCGCAGGCGTCGCGTTCGCCGAGCAGCCGGCCGGTCGGATGCGCGAGGACCGTGAAATACGGATGATCGATCGCGCGCAGGATCCGCTCGGTCTGCCTGTCGCCCGGCAGATCGAAGCCGTCGCGCACCGCGCCGACGACGAGGTCGAGCCGGCCGAGCACGTCGTCGGGCACATCTAGGCTGCCGTCCTCGCGAATGCCGGCTTCGACGCCCTTCAACAGCACGAAATCGTCGAACGACGCGTTGACGTGGTCGATCTCGTCGATCTGCCGCACGAGCCAGTCGCAATCGGTACGGCCGCCGCCGGCATCCGGCATGCGATCGGTGACGGCCAGATACGCGAGTCCGCGCGCGCGGGCCGCGTCCGCCATCGCACGCAGGCTGTCACGCCCGGCCGACGCGTCGGTATGCGCGTGCAGATCGCCGTGAACGTGCTTGCGCTCGACCAGCGCCGGCAGCGTGCCGGCGCGCGACGCGTCGATCTCGCCACGGCCCTCGCGCAATTCGGGCGGCACCCAGTGAAGGCCGATCGCCTCGTAGACGGAGGCCTCCGTCGCGCCCGCGATCCGTTCGTCGCCGCGGAACACGCCGTATTCGTTGATCTTCAGGCCGCCGGCCTGCGCGATCCGGCGCAGCGCGATGTTGTGCGCCTTCGATCCGGTGAAATAGACGAGCGCCGCGCCGAACGCGTCGGCGTCGACGACACGCAAGTCGACCTGCAGCCCGTTGCCGAGCATCACGCTCGAACGCGTCTTGCCGTTCGCGAGCACGCGCGCGACGTCGCCGCAGCTGACGAACGCGTCGGCCACCGCGGCCGGATCGCGTGCGCTCACGAGGATATCGAGATCGCCGACCGTCTCGCTGCAGCGCCGAAAACTGCCGGCCGGCACCACGTCGCCGACGCCGGCCACCTGGCGCAGCCGCTCCAGCATCGGCCTCAGCGATTGCTCGGCATCGGGCAGCAGGAAGCGCTGCGGCTCGCGCTGCAGGCGCTCGTCGATCGCGTCGAGCAGATGCGCTTCGGTCTTCGCGCCGAAGCCCGGCAGCGCGCGCACGTGGCCGCTCTTCGCTTCGGCGCGCAACTGTTCGAGCGAGTCGACGTGCAATGCGTCATGCAGCGCCTTCACGCGTTTCGCGCCGAGCCCCGGCACGTCGAGCAGCTCGACGATCGCACCCGGCAACGCATGGCGCAGCGTTTGCTGCAGTTCGCAGGTGCCGGTCGCGGCGATCTCGCGCAGCTTCGCCGCGAGATCGGCGCCGATCGAGGGAATCTGGCCGAGATCGCCGCCGTTCGCGATCATCGCCGGAATGTCGCGCCCGTAGTCGGCAATCGTACGGGCCGCGTTGCGATAGGCGCGCACCCGGAACGGATTGGCGCCCTGGATCTCGAGCATGTCGGCGATTTCGGCGAATACGGCCGCGCACTCGGCATTGTGGATCGGCATGATCGGCGTGGCTCCCTTCCACGTGGATGGCGCCGTGCGCTGGTACGCCGGCGCTTGCCCGCCCGGCGCCGCATGTCGACGGCGGCGGGCGCCTGTTGGTCATCTTGCGCCGGTTGCCGGTGCCACGCTGCGCGGGGCCCGCTGTCGGCGCGGCCGCGGCGCCGACGTCAGAGCGATGCGCGTGGCGTCGTCGCGTAGCGACGCTCGTACACCGACTGGCAATGCGTGCAGCGCTCGGCGCTCGGCCGCGCGAGCAAACGCTCGTAGCCGACCGGCGCATCGCAGTCGATGCACTCGCCGTAGCTGCCGTCGCGCATGCGCTGCTGTGCGCGCCCGATCGCGCGCAACTCGGTCAGCTTCATGCCGATCAATGCATGATCCATGTCGACGAACAGATCGGCATTCGCCTCGTCGCCCTCGTCCGGCGCCGCGCCGGCGAGTTCGGCATAGGACTCCGACGCGCGCTGGTCCTCGGTCGTCCGGATATCTGCCCGCAACGTCTGCTCGCTCTCGGTCAGCCGCCGCTGCAGCGTCTGCCGTTGTTGTTGGTCGAGCGCCATCGCCGTCTCTCCTTTTCCGGGTTCCCGCGCAATGAGGCATACGGCGCGTGGTTGTCGCGCCGGTGCACGGCGGGCGGGCATGCCCGGCCCGCCGTGCCCGGATGCGCGCCCGGCCGCGCGAGGCGCCGGACGCATTCGACGCAGCATAAACCCAATGCACACGCATGTGTTGACCGGCGTCAGCGGCCGCAGCGCGCGCACGAAAACCGGGGACGGACGCGAAAACCCGCTCGAGCGCATTCGTCCGACATAGCGGCCGTTGAGATCGATCAATCCCCTGTACAAAGTTGCGTCATAGATTGAAAACATGCGCGGCGAATCCGCGGCTTTCCGGGAGAACGTCATGGTGTTCGGCGTCGTCATCTGGGTGGCCCTTGCGGCCCTGTTCCCGACGATGGTCGTGCCGACGATTCAGCACGCCATCCAGCCGTCCAGCGCGCAAGCCGCGCCCGACGCTCACCCCACCGCTTCGCCTGCCGTCTCGCCCGCTGCATTGCCGGCGGGTGGACAGCCGCCGTCGGACAGTTGAGCGCAGCGCCGGTTTCGGGTTCGCGGTTGCGGTTGCGGTGCCTGTTGAATCGAGGCCGGATTCCTCATTCGCAATACTTCGCATTCCTCTTCATCAGAATGCATTGCGTCCGACGAAGCCGCGCACGACCGTCATCAGGATGATCTTCATGTCGAACCAGAAGCTCCAGTTCTGCATGTAGAACAGATCGAGCTTCACGCGTGCGGCCATCGCCTCGACCTTGCGCGTCTCGCCGCGATAGCCGTTCACCTGCGCCCATCCCGTGATCCCCGGCCGCACGCGGTAGCGATACATGTAGCAGTCGATCAGTTGCCGGTAGAAGTCGTCGTGTTCGATCGCATGCGGACGCGGGCCGACCACCGACATCTGGCCGGACAGCACGTTGAAGAACTGCGGCAGCTCGTCGAGCGACGTGCGCCGCAGGAACGCGCCGACCGGCGTGATGCGCGCGTCGTTGCGCGAGGCCTGCCGCACGACGCCCGGCTGCGCGCGATGCGCGCGCATCGTCCTGAACTTGAGGATATGGAACTCCCGTCCGTCAGCGCCCTTGCGGCGTTGCCTGAACAAGACGGGCCCTGGCGACGACAGCTTCACCGCGATCGCCAGCACCGCGAGCAGCGGCAGCAGCGGAATCAGCACGGCGACCGCGAACAGCCGGTCGAACGCGAACTTCACCCACAGTTCCGGTGCGGAACGCGGCGTGGTCGCGAGGTTGATCGCCGGCATGCCCAGCACATCGGTCGCGGAACGCTCGACGACCGCCATCTGACGCACGTCCGGCAACAACCGCAGCTCGACGAACTCGTCGCGCAGTTCGCGCACGATGCGCCGGATGCGCGACTCGTGCGACATCGGCAGCGTGAGCCACACTTCGTCGATCTCGCCCGCGCGGATCATGCGCCGCAGCGCGACCCAGTCGTCGATCACCGGCACACCGCCGATCCCGTCCACCGAGGCCGCGGCCGGCGCATCGTCGTCGAACACGCAGGCCGCCGCGAACGGTCCGGCCGGCTCGAGCTGCATGCGCTCGATCGCCACGCGTCCGTACGCGGTCGCGCCGACGATCGCGACCCGGCGTTGCCGCGCGCGCGGATCGCCGCGTTTCATCGCCAGCGCGCATAGCGCCAGCCTGCCGAGCAGCAGCGCCGCGTCGCCGGACAGCACCGTCCGCGCGATCCAGCGTGTCGTGACCGTACCGCCACGGTTCATGATCCACATCGTGCCGACCACCGTCAGCGCGCCCGCGCACACGACGGCAACCACCGTGCGCGTCAGCACGACCCCGCTGCCATGCGTCGACGCCCCACCGCGCGACACGCGCACGGTGCGCGGCAACAGCGCGACGGTCAGCACGCACAGCAATGCAATCGCGCCGCGCTGCGCATCCGACAGATCACGCCACGCGAGCCCCATCGCGGCCTGCGCGGCGAGGGTTCCCGCCAGCACGAGCGCAACGTCGGCCGCGGCGAGCGCGGCACGCCGCATCGCATTCGTTCCACCCGCCAGCGCATGCATCGTCACGCACCGTGCGCGGGAAATCCGCCGTGCATGTCCTGCATGCGCTGCCGCACCGGCATCGCTCGCGCGCCGGGTCGCGAGCCGAGCAGCCGGCGATAGTCCGCGCGAATCAGCTCGTAGCACTCGCATGCCTGACGCTCGAGACCGTCGCGATCGAGCACGGTGATGCGGCCGCGCCGCTGTCGGATCAGCCCGGCCTCCTGCAGATTGCCGGCCGCTTCCGTCACGCCTTCGCGACGTACGCCGAGCATGTTCGCGATCGTCTGCTGCGTGACGGCCAGTTCGTCGCCGTCGATCCGGTCGTGCGCGAGCAGCAGCCAGCGACTCAATTGCTCGCTGACCGAATGGTGGCGGTTGCACAGGGCGCTGCGCGAAACCTGCGCCATCATCGCCTGACAGTAGTTCAGCAGCAGGCGGTACGTCGCCGGCGAACGTTCGAATTCCGAGCGCATGATGCAGGTCGGGACGCGGTAGGCCATCCCGCCGATGCGGACTTCGACGCGGTTCGACACCGCGGTGCCGCCGACCAGCGTCGCCAGGCCGACCGCGCCTTCGCGGCCGACCATCGCGACCTCGACCATCGCCCCGTCCTCCATCAGGTGCTGCACGGACATCATGGCGGTGGTCGGGAAATGCAGGTGGCGCATCGGTTCCCCGACCCGGTCGAGCATGCCGGCCTTGATCCTGACCAGCTCGAGATGCGGTGCAATGGCACGGATGCTGTCCTCGGGGAGGGCACCGAGAATGGCATTCGCCGAGTAGCTCGAGTGAAGATGAAGCATGTCTGTATCCCTTTTATTGTCCGCGCCGCATGCAGCCGCGTCAGCGGAACTCGTTATCGCGATGCGCGTCCGGACGACGACGCGGGTTGCGGCCACAACCCTCGACCGAATCGACCTTCGGCTTCACGCCGCCGGATCGAATCGGCAGTCCCGTTTCGACACGCCTGCCCGAATAAGCGATTTACGTGCCAATACCCGCTCCATCCTTAATATATAAATGACACGCGATTCAGAGCCACCGAATAGCCACCGGAAAACTGCAAAAAGCGTCTCATTTCCGGACACCCCGCGCCGTCGCGGAGACAGCATGCGATTCGACTGATCAATGATCACGTCGCGCGCGGTGGCGCCAGCAGCGACGCACGACGCTTATCGTTCAAATACTTACGGGCCGTTTTCAATTGTTTCCGTGATGTCTCGCACGACGCTCGAGCGGCGTACCAGGCCTCAAATGACCGTTTGAAACTGTCTCAAATTTGAATCGATTCACTCATTCGCGCCTTTGTAGGCTAACGCACACACCCCTACTAAGCCGATGATTCAATTGAACAAAACGAGCCACCAATATCGATTGTCAAATAATGTTCAATACATTCCAAATAATTTCCCGGTACGATTTGCATCGTCGTCCGATTGATTCACGATCAGCACTGAATTCACCACTTACCCGCCAATCCACTTCGAGACGATTAATTGACGAAAACATGAACTTCAAATCCACATAACATTTTGATTTTCATCGAATCGTCAAACTTTGTGAAATGACGTAATGCGAAATTTATCGAATTCAATTGCGTGCTAGCCTTTTCCCACTATCGGCATTCGAATTCCGACGAACACAAATCCGCACGCGCGTGCTAAATCCCTCGTGGGTGCCGCCGCGCGATGCGCGATCGCCCTTTACGAGGATGTGCCGTGACTCACCAGGCCAATGACGCCGTCGCCCACGCGAGCGGCATGATCGAGCTTTCCCACAGCTTCGACGCCAACCGGTTCCTCGCCGCCGTCGACCGCGACGAACGCGCCACGCTGATTGCCAACCTCCAGCTCGTGCACCTGAAATCGGGCCAGGTGCTGTGCGAACCCGGCGAAATGCTCACCGCGGTCTACCTGCCCGTCACGACGGCGATTTCACTGCAGTACGTGTCGACCGGCGGCATGACGCTGGAAGTTGCGCAGATCGGCAGCGAGAGCGTCGTGTGCGACGACGTGATCGGCGGCAGCGGCCGGATGCCGTGCCGCGCCGTCGCATGCCGCGACGGCTTCGTCTACCGGCTCGACCGGCGCATCTTCGCCGCCGCGTTCGACGCGTCGCCGGTGATTCGTCATCTCGTGTTCGTCTGCGTGCGGCTGCTGATGGCCCAGGTCGCGCAGATCACGTTCTGCAGCCGCCATCACGTCCTCAAACATCAGTTATGCAGATGGTTCCTGCTCGCGTACGACCGGTCGCGCAGCATCGAGATCCAGGTCACCCACAGCATGCTGGCGCAGATGCTCGGCGTGCGCCGCGAGACGGTCACGGACGCAGCCGGGGAGATCCAGAGGCTCGGCCTGATTCGCCAGTACCGGAGCTCGATCGTGCTCGCCGATCTGGACGGCCTCGAGAAACTGTCGTGCGGCTGCCGCGCGATCGTGCGCGACGAGATGAAGCGCATCCTGTCGGCCGACTCGGGCGTGAGCGCCGCGGCGCGCGCGTGACGCGCACGGCAGGTCGGTATTCACGGGCGCACCGGGTCAGCCGATTGTAGGGTGGCGAACAGAACGCCCTGCGTGCGAATGGTCTACTGATGCCGGGCTGCCGGGGGGATGTCAGCGCGCTATGCGCGTCCGCCCGAGCGGACGACACCACGCACGCCGGAGCAGCACGTGAAAAAAGACATCAGAACCATCCTCAAGCAGGTCGCCCATCTCGAAGCCGCGATCGATTCGATCGGTGACGGGGACGACCTCTACGAAGCGGGCCTCTCCTCGCTCGACACGATCCAGCTGATGCTCGCGATCGAAAAGCAGTTCAACATCGAGATTCCCGACGAGATGCTCAACCGCAACCTGTTCCGCAGCGTCGACGCGCTCGCGGACACGATCGCGACCCTGCAACGCTCCGAGCATTCCGCATGAGCGCGCTGCTTCCCGAGCTCGCGGCCGACGACGAAGCCCGCCGGCTCGACGACGCCGCGCATGCGGTCGCGCAAATCGCCGCCCAGCACGCGGATACCGTCGATCGCGACGCGCGCTGCCCCGTCGAGGCGATCGAGGCCATGCGCGCGCGCCGCCTGTTGAGCGCGATGGTCCCGACCCAGCTTGGCGGCATGGGCGCGTCGCTGGCCGACATCGCCTCGGCATGCTCGATCCTCGGCCAGGCCTGTGCATCGTCGGCGATGGTGTTCGCGATGCACCAGATCCAGGTCGCGTGCATCGTCAACCACGCGGCCGATCAGGGCTGGCACAAGCTGTTCCTGCAGCAGCTCGTGCGCCATCAGTGGCTGCTCGCATCGGCCACGTCGGAGGACGGCGTCGGCGGCAACCTGCGCGCGAGCCAGTGCGCACTCGAGACCAACGGCGGCGAATTCCGGCTGCACAAATCCGCGCCGACGATCTCGTACGGAGACTACGCGGACGGCATCCTCGCGACCGCGCGGCGCGATGCCGACGCGCCGGCGTCCGAGCAGGTGCTCGTCACGCTGCTGCGCGACGGCTATACGCTCACGCGCCGCGGCGAATGGGACACGCTCGGCATGCGCGGCACCTGCAGCAACGGCTTCGTGCTCGACGCCCAGGGGGCGACCGTGCAATGCCTGCCCGTGCCGTTCGCGCAGATCGCCGAACAGACGATGGTGCCGGTTTCGCACATCCTGTGGGCGGCGGTATGGATTGGCGTGGCAGGCGACGCGTTCCACCGCGCGCACCAGTTCTTCCGCGCGCAGGCGCGCCAGACCGACGGCGCGCCGTCGCCCGCGTCGCGGCGCATCGCCGAATCGCTGGCGCTGATGCAGGCGATGCAGGCGCGCGTCGACAACGTACTGCGCCTCCATTCAAGCGCGTCTGCGCGCTCGTGGTCGGCCGGCATGGCCTGGGCCGCCGAGATCAACACGCTGAAGACCTATGTGTCGTCGACGGCGCTCGAGGTCGCGCAGCAGGCCATGATGATCTGCGGAATGGCCGGCTACAAGCACGGCACGCCGTTCAGCATCGGCCGCCACCTTCGCGACCTGCACGCGGCGCCGCTGATGATCAGCAACGACCGCATTGCCGCCAATACCTCGAGCCTGCTGCTCGCACTGCGTCCCGCGACGCTGGAGAAACATTCGTGAACGATCGCCTCGCCGTACCCTCAGCCGCCTCCGCCTCCATCGCGTCCGACGCGCCGCTCGATCGCGCAGGCGTCAATCCGCTGCGCGACGCGTTGATCGATGCGGGCCTGCTCGTGTCGACCGGGATCCAGGGTCTGTTCGGCCGCAGCGAGCGGTTCGAGCGCGTCGTCGAAGCGCTCGACGCGTTCGTCACGCGCCTCGGCGCCGACCAGCAGGCCGAAGTGCTGCGCTTCCCGCCGGCGATGAGCCGCACCGAATTCGAGCGCAGCGAATACATGAAGAGCTTCCCGCAACTCGCGGGCAGCGTGCATGCGTTCTGCGGCGACGAACAGCGGCACCAGCGCGTGCTGCAGTGCCTCGATCGCGGCGAGGACTGGACCGAAAGCCAGAAGCCGACCTACGTCGTGATGACGCCGGCCGCCTGCTACCCGGTCTATCCGGTCGTCGCGCGCGCGGGCGCGCTGCCCGGCGACGGCCGCATCGTCGACGTGTTCTCGTACTGCTTCCGCCACGAGCCGTCGCTCGACCCGACCCGCATGCAGCTGTTCCGGATGCGCGAATACGTGCGGATCGGCACGCCCGAGCAGATCGTCGCGTTCCGCGAGACGTGGATGGAGCGCGGCACGCGAATGATCGAGGCGCTGCGCCTGCCGAACGCGATCGATCTCGCGAACGATCCGTTCTTCGGACGCGGCGGCAAGATCGTCGCGAACAGCCAGCGCGAGCAGAACCTGAAGTTCGAGCTGCTGATCCCGATCGAACACGACGACCGCCAGACCGCGTGCCTGAGCTTCAACTACCACATGGATCACTTCGGGCTGCTGTGGGACATCCGCACCGCGACGGGCGACGTCGCACACACGGGCTGCGTCGGCTTCGGCCTCGAGCGGCTGACGCTCGCGCTGTTCCGTCATCACGGCTTCGATCTCGACGCATGGCCGCAGGAAGTTCGCGACGTGCTGTGGGGCACGCGATGAAATTCGTGTCCCGCGACGGCGAGGACGCGTCGTTCGAGGACGTGCGCCATCGCGCACGCCACTACCGGCCGCACCCGCTGCACAGTCAGGAGATGGTCTGGAAACAGACCAACTGCTACGTCGACATGTGGCTCGAGGTGCTCCGGTGGTGGGGGCTGAATCCATATGCGGCGCTGCCGTTTACGATCGCGCTCGATTTCGAGGGCGACCAGTTCACGTTCTTCAAGTTTCCGCACGACGAACTGGAGCGGCTCTACGGGATCGTCGTGCAGGAGCATTCGATCTACGAACCGCTCGACCAGCACATCGAGACGCAGGTCGCGCGCGGCCACCTGATGATCGTCGAGGTCGACGCGTGGTTCCTGCCCGACACGCGCGGCAGCAGCTACCGCGCGCAGCATACGAAAACGACGATCGGCATCGACGCGATCGATCGCACGCGCCGCCAGATCGGCTACTTCCACAACAGCGGCTATTACGTGGCGGAGGATTTCGACTACAACGGCCTCGTCGGCGGCAGCTCGCCGATGCCGCTGCCGCCTTACGTCGAATGCGCGAAGCGGCGCTTCGCGCCGCTCGACGAGCGCGTGCTGTGCGAAGTCTCGCTCGCGTCGCTGCAGCGGCACTTGCGCCGCCTGCCGGTCGTCAATCCAATCACGGCGTTCCGGCGCCAGTTGCGGATCGATACGAAGTCGCTCGCCGATTCGCCGCTCGAACGCTTCCACGCGTACTCGTTCAATTCGGTGCGGCAACTCGGCGCGAACTTCGAACTGTTCGGCCATTACACGCGCTGGCTGCAGGCGAGCGGCTGCGTCGGGCCGTTCGCGGAGATTCGCACCGCCTGCGACCGCATCGCATCCGAGGCGATGGTGCTGGAATTCCGGCTCGCGCGAGCCTGCGCGCGCGGCAAGGAAGAACGCGGCGACGCGACGCTCGACGCGATCGAAGCGGCTTACGCCGACCTGATCGACTGTGCGCGGCAGATCGCCCCGCCGCTGCGGCATGCGGTGCCCGTTCGCGTCGACGCGGCTCCCGTGCCGGTGATGCGGTGACGCGCGCGCGTGCCGCGCACGCCGCGCCCGCGTGGTCGATGCTCGCAACGGC
>NZ_VWWG01000203.1:0-10140 GCF_011753085.1 Burkholderia sp. Tr-862 | reverse complement strand
TGCTGGCGCTCGCGGCGGTGCTCGCGTGCGGGCTGACCACCTACAAGAAGGGCTGGATCGCAATCCGCAACGGCAACCTGAACATCAACGCGCTGATGAGCATCGCGGTGACGGGCGCGATGGCGATCGGCCAGTGGCCGGAAGCCGCGATGGTGATGGTGCTGTTCACGATCGCCGAGCTGATCGAGGCGAAGTCGCTCGACCGTGCGCGCAACGCGATCCAGGGCCTGATGCAGCTCGCGCCGGACACCGCGACCGTACAGGGCGCCGACGGCACGTGGCGCACGATCGAGGCCGCGCAGGTCGCGCTTGGCGCGGTCGTGCGCGTGAAGCCGGGCGAGCGGATCGGGCTGGACGGCGAAGTCGTCGCGGGCCGCTCGACGGTGAACCAGGCGCCGATCACCGGCGAGAGCCTGCCGGTCGACAAGACGGCAGGGGATGCGGTGTACGCGGGCACGATCAACGAGGCGGGTTCGTTCGATTATCGCGTGACGGCGGTTGCCGCCAACTCGACGCTCGCGCGGATCATCCACGCGGTCGAGCAAGCGCAGGGCGCGAAGGCGCCGACGCAGCGCTTCGTCGACCAGTTCGCCCGCGTCTATACGCCGATCGTGTTCGCGATCGCGCTGCTGGTCGCGGTGGCGCCGCCGCTCGTCACGGGCGGCGCGTGGCATGACTGGATCTACCGCGCGCTGGTGCTGCTCGTGATCGCGTGCCCGTGCGCGCTGGTGATCTCGACGCCGGTGACGATCGTGTCGGGGCTCGCGGCCGCGGCACGGCGCGGGATACTCGTGAAGGGCGGCGTGTATCTGGAAGAAGGCCGCAAGCTCGCATGGCTCGCGCTCGACAAGACCGGCACGATCACGCACGGCAAGCCGGTGCAGACCGATTTCGACCTGCATGCAACGGATGTCGACGCCGCACGCGTGCGTCACCTCGGCGCGAGCCTCGCGGCGCGCTCCGATCACCCGGTGTCGCAGGCGATCGCCGCGGCGGCCCGCGATGCGCAGACGGCGGCGTTCGCCGAGGTGGAGGCATTCGAAGCACTCGTCGGGCGCGGCGTGCGCGGCACCATCGACGGTACGCGTTACTGGCTCGGCAATCACCGGCTCGTCGAGGAGCTCGAACGCTGCTCGCCCGCGCTGGAGGCGAAGCTCGACGCGCTCGAGCGGCAGGGCAAGAGCGTCGTGATGCTGGTCGACGACACGCGCGTGCTCGGCATCTTCGCGGTGGCCGACACGATCAAGGACACCAGCCGCGCGGCGATCGCCGACCTGCACGCGCTCGGCATCCGCACCGCGATGCTGACCGGCGACAACCCGCACACCGCACAGGCGATCGCGCAGCAGGCCGGCATCGACGATGCGCGCGGCAACCAGTTGCCCGAGGACAAGCTCGCGGCGGTCGAGGAGCTATCGGCGGGGGGCGCGGGCGCGGTGGGAATGGTCGGCGACGGGATCAACGACGCACCGGCGCTCGCGCGCGCCGACATCGGCTTCGCGATGGGCGCGATGGGCACCGACACGGCAATCGAGACGGCCGACGTCGCGCTGATGGACGACGACCTGCGCAAGATTCCCGCGTTCGTGCGGCTGTCGCGCGCGACGCACCGCGTGCTGGTGCAGAACATCGGCTTCGCGCTCGGCGTGAAGATCGTGTTCCTCGGCCTCACGGTCGCCGGGCTCGGCACGATGTGGATGGCCGTGTTCGCCGACGCGGGCGCGAGCCTGATCGTCGTCGGCAACGGGTTGCGGCTGCTGTCGAAAGCCGGTGTGTTCGACGGCGCGCAGACGCAGCGATGAGGCGCGGGTGATGAGCTTTCTGAAACGGATCCTGGGCGGCCACGGGCGTGGTCATGGCGGCGGACACGGTAGTGGCGGCCATGGCGTCGGGCATCATGGCGGAGCGGGCCGGGAAAGTCACGGCGGCCACGATGCGCGTGGCCGCGACCGTCACGGCTGGGGCTGGCAGGCGTCGGCCGATGCGCAGGGCGGCCCGGCCGGTAACGTGCCGCTGCGCCAGCTCGCATGCGCGGGCTGCGGCGCGATCAACGCGGCGGATGCAAGTTTCTGCGCGCAGTGCGGCGTATCGCAGCGCGGCAACGCGTGCAGTCGCTGCCACGCGGCGCTGGGCGCCGACGCGCGCTTCTGTCCGAACTGCGGGACGCAGGCCGGGTAAGGCTCGCTCGCGGGCCTTGTTGCCGGCGTGACAGCCGATCTGGACTTCGGCATGGCGCCTGAAATGGCCATGATGTCGCAACGGGGCGCTAGCTCGCGCCCGCCCAGCAGCCCGACAGCCCGACAGCCCGACAGCCCGACAGCCGGACTGACCGACTGACCGACTGACCGACTGACCGACTGACCCGACTGACCCGACTGACCCGACTGACCCGACTGACCCGACTGACCCGACTGACCCGACCGTCCGACCGACCGTCCGCCCGAATCCTCGAGCCCCGGCCCGCCGATCAACGCAGCGGCAAATGAATCTCGGTACGCAGGTCGGCCGGCGCAGCATCCATCGGCGTATTCAGATACAGCTCGAACGGCGGCGCGTCGGCGGCTTCGCGGCCCGAGTGACGCAGCCAGTCGCCGTACAACCACTGGTAGGCCGTCTTCAGGTCCGCATAGGGGCCCGTATGCAGCAGCACCGCGTACTCGCCACCGGCGAGCGTCATGCGCTCGACGGGCGGCGCCGGCTCGACATCCGGCGCGCCGTCGGCCGGCACGAAGCCCGCTTTCGCGCGCAGCTGCGCTTGCGGCGTGGTATCGGGATCGTCGTAGAAGATCCCGATCATCTTCGCGCCGGGGCCGATCAGTCCGTGCTGCCCGACCCACGCGCCGATCTGCCCGAACGCGTCGCCGATCTTCAGGTACGCGCCCGTATGCGCCACCGCATAACCGTGCAGTTCCGGCAGCCGCCGGATCTCGACTTCATGCCTGAACATGTCTTCCTCTCCTCTCTGTAACGGATAAATCGGCCGGTGGACCCCGCCGCACCGTCAGCACGATCGACCCGCCGTACAGCACGCGACGCGTGTCGCATGGCGGACCCCCGCGGCGTGCGTCCCCCCGCAGGAATCGACGTCACGGTAGCACGCAGCCGCTCGATAAAACCTGCGGCGATACGTAGGACCACCAATTCTGCCCCTTTTTATTCCGGCGAAATGGGGTCTCGTCCCCGACGATCTTGTCTAAAGTTAAAGACGGTGAAATCGGGTGAACGCGTCATTTTTCTCGGGTAAGTTGGTCGGGCGCCCATGCACGGTTGTCGAAGTACGCGGGTAGTTCGTCGATGTTCAATCGCAACGCCACGTTTTTCGGGAGAATAAGAAATGGATGCTTCTAGCTTCATCACGTCGCTGCAGACCACGCTAGGCGGATACCTGCCCAAGATCGCCGGCGCGATCGGCATCCTGGTGATCGGCTGGCTGATCGCCGTGGTGGTGCGGGCCGGCACGCTCCGGCTGCTCCACGCGCTGAAGGTCGATCAGCGGATCAACGAAAGCACCGGGCAGGGCGCATATGTCGAGCGGATCATCGCCGGCGGGCTGTTCTGGCTCGTGCTGCTCGTCACCGCGGTGGGCATCTTCAATGTGCTCAACCTGTACGCGGTATCCAATCCGTTCTCGCTGCTGGTCACGCACATCGTCAACTACCTGCCGAACCTGATCGGCGGCGCGGCGCTGACGCTGATCGCGTGGTTGATCGCGTCGCTGCTGCGCAGCCTCGCGAACCGCGCGCTGCGAGCGAGCAAGGTCGACGACAAGCTGTCCGAAAGCGCGGGCATGCAGCCGATGAGCGGCTATCTCGGCGACGTGCTGTTCTGGCTCGTGATCCTGATGTTCCTGCCGGCGATCCTCGGGTCGTTCGCGCTGTCCGGCCTGCTGTCGCCGGTGCAGGGGATGGTCGACAAGCTGCTCGCGATCGTGCCGAACCTGTTCGCGGCCGCGGTGATCGGCGTCGTCGGCTGGATCGTCGCGCGCGTGCTGCGCGGCCTCGTGACGAACCTGCTGGTCGCCGCCGGCGCCGACCGCCTCACCGCGAGTCTCGACAGCCCGACACCGGTGCGTGTGTCGAGCCTGATCGGCACGATCGTCTACGTGTTCGTGTTCGTGCCGACGTTGATCTCCGCGCTCGACGCACTGAAAATCGACGCGATCTCGATTCCCGCCACCAACATGCTGAACCAGTTTCTCGGCGCGGTGCCGGACATCGTCGCGGCGATCGTGATCGTGCTGGTCACGTTCTATTTCGCGCGCTTCGTCGCGTCGCTCGCGCAGCGGCTGCTGGAAGCCGCCGGCGCCGACGGATTGCCGGCCTTGCTCGGCGTCGAGCGCGTGTTCTCGGGGATCTTGCAGCCGTCGGTGCTGGTCGCGCGGCTGATCGTGTTCTTCGCGATGCTGTTCGCGGCGGTCGAGGCCGCCAACCGGCTCGGCTTCACGCAGGTGCGCGACGTCGTCACGCTGTTCATCGAATTCGGCGGCCACGTGCTGATGGGCGGCGTGATCCTCGTGATCGGCGTGTGGCTCGCGAGCCTCGCGCGCCGCGTGATCGAGCAGGCCGACCGCGAACACAGCGTGCTGTTCGCGCGGATCGCGCAATTCGCGATCCTCGGCCTCGTGTTCGCGATGGGGCTGCGCGCGATGGGCATCGCCAACGAGATCGTGCAGCTCGCGTTCGGCCTCGTGCTCGGCGCGATCGCGGTGGCGGTCGCGCTGTCGTTCGGCCTCGGTGGCCGCGAAGCGGCCGGCAAGCTGCTCGACCGCTGGTTCAACCAGCGCGGCGGCGGCCAGTAAGCGGCGTCGTGTCGCCCCCCGGCCGCTTCCTGCGGCCGGAGGGCGCGCGCATGACGGGCGCATCAGGGGCGCAAGACGAGCGTGGCCCGCGGCCGGTGTTGCCGTCGGCGAAACGCCAGCCGTCATCTTTGCCGAATTTCGATAACACGTCCTTTAATGACTCTCTAGCATCGATTCTCAGTCGCGCGGGCCGGCAGGCCGGCGCCTTTCAGGAGAATCCGATGAAAGCAGAGTCGAATGGCCGGCCCGCCGCCGGCGCCAAGTCGTCCGGCCAGCCCGCGCTGCAGCAGACGCTCGGGACCTGGCAACTGTGGGGCATCGCAGTCGGCCTCGTGATTTCCGGCGAATACTTCGGCTGGAGCTACGGCTGGGCGAGTGCCGGCACGCTGGGTTTCGTGATCACTGCGGTGTTCGTCGCGGCGATGTACACCACCTTCATCTTCAGCTTCACCGAACTGACGACGTCGATCCCGCATGCGGGCGGCCCGTTCGCGTATGCGCGCCGCGCGTTCGGCCCGGCGGGCGGCTATCTCGCCGGCGCGGCGACGCTCGTCGAGTTCGTGTTCGCGCCGCCCGCGATCGCGCTGGCGATCGGCGCGTACCTGCACGTGCAGTTTCCGGGGCTCGAACCGAAACACGCGGCGATGGGTGCGTATCTCGTCTTCATGGCGCTGAACATCGTCGGCGTGCAGATCGCCGCGACGTTCGAGCTGGTCGTCACGCTGTTCGCGATCTTCGAGCTGCTGGTGTTCATGGGCGTCGTGTCGCCGGGCTTCGCGTGGAGCAACTTCACGAAGGGCGGCTGGTCGGGCGCCGATCATTTCAGCGTCGGCGCATTCCACGGGATGTTCGCGGCGATCCCGTTCGCGATCTGGTTCTTCCTCGCGATCGAGGGCGTCGCGATGGCCGCCGAGGAGGCGAAGAACCCGAAGCGCTCGATCCCGATCGCGTACGTGGCCGGCATCCTGACCCTCGTCGCGCTCGCGATCGGCGTGATGGTGTTCGCCGGCGGCGCGGGCGACTGGACCAAGCTCGCGAACATCAACGACCCGCTGCCGCAGGCGATGAAGTACATCGTCGGCGCGAACAGCGGCTGGATGCACATGCTCGTGTGGCTCGGGCTGTTCGGGCTGGTCGCGTCGTTCCACGGGATCATCCTCGGCTATTCGCGCCAGATCTTCGCGCTGGCGCGTGAGGGCTACCTGCCGGAATGGCTCGCGAAGGTGCATCCGCGCTTCCGGACGCCTTATCGCGCGATTCTCGCCGGCGGCGTGGTCGGGATCGCCGCGATCTACAGCGACGAGCTGATCCAGTTCGGCGGCCAGACGCTCACCGCGAACATCGTGACGATGTCGGTGTTCGGTGCGATCGTGATGTATATCGTAAGCATGGCGGCGCTGTTCAAGCTGCGCCGTTCGCAGCCGGACATGGCGCGGCCGTTCCGCGCGCCGCTGTACCCGTTCTTCCCGGCATTCGCGATCGTGGCGGCCCTGATCTGCCTCGGGACGATGGTGGTCTTCAACGGGCTGGTGGCGATGGTGTTCGTCGCGTTCCTCGCGCTCGGCTACGCATACTTCCTCGCGACCCGTTCGCAGCGCGCGAGCGCGCCGGGCGACGTGGCGCTCGAGGAGTGAGCATGGCGAACCCGCACGGCCGCGCCTGACGGCATCCGGCGCGCCCCGTCGAACGGGCGCGCCGTCGGCGTCTGGCAAGGATGGGCAAGGACTGGCAAGGAGATTCGAACGATGGCCTACACGGAGACGATCGGCCCGCGCACGTACCGCTTCGCGGACCTGAAGACGCTGCTCGCGAAGGCGAGCCCGTTGCGCTCCGGCGACCAGCTCGCCGGCGTCGCGGCGGCGAGCGAGGAGGAGCGCGTCGCCGCGAAAATCGCGCTCGCGGGGGTGCCGCTGAAGGCATTCCTGAACGAGGCGCTGATTCCGTACGAGCACGACGAGGTCACGCGCCTGATCCTCGACGATCACGACGCGGCCGCGTTCGCGGAAATCTCGCACCTGACGGTCGGCGATTTCCGCAATTGGCTGTTGTCGCCCGCGGCCGACGGCGCCGCGCTCGAGCGGATCGCGGCGGGCCTCACGCCGGAGATGGTCGCGGCCGTGTCGAAGCTGATGCGCAACCAGGACCTGATCGCGGCCGCGAGGAAGCGCCGCGTCGTCACGCGCTTTCGCAACACGGTCGGGCTGGCCGGCCGGATGTCGGTGCGGTTGCAGCCGAACCATCCGACCGACGACGTGAAGGGCATCGCCGCGTCGATGCTCGACGGGCTGATGTACGGCTGCGGCGACGCCATGATCGGCATCAACCCGGCAACCGACAGCCTCGCGGCGATCGTGAAGCTGCTCGCGATGATCGACGGGTTCCGCGAACGCTACGGCGTGCCGACGCAGTCGTGTGTGCTCACTCACGTGACGAACACGATCGCCGCGATCGAGAAGGGCGCGCCGGTCGACCTGGTGTTCCAGTCGATCGCGGGCACCGAGAAGGCGAACGCGAGCTTCGGGATCTCGCTCGCGCTGCTCGGCGAGGCGCGCGAGGCCGCGTTGTCGCTCGGGCGCGGCACGGTCGGCAACAACCTGATGTATTTCGAGACGGGCCAGGGCAGCGCGCTGTCGGCGAACGCGCACTTCGGCGTCGATCAGCAGACCTGCGAGGTGCGGGCGTACGCGGTCGCGCGCAAGTTCGACCCGTTCCTCGTGAATACGGTGGTCGGCTTCATCGGGCCCGAATACCTGTACGACGGCAAGCAGATCATCCGCGCGGGGCTCGAGGATCACTTCTGCGGCAAGCTGCTCGGCGTGCCGATGGGCTGCGACATCTGCTACACGAACCACGCGGAAGCCGACCAGGACGACATGGACACGCTGCTGACGCTGCTGGGTGCGGCCGGCATCAACTTCATCATGGGGATTCCGGGCGCGGACGACGTGATGCTGAACTACCAGAGCACGTCGTTTCACGACCAGCTGTACGTGCGCGAGGTGCTCGGCCTGCGCCGCGCGCCCGAGTTCGAGGAATGGCTGGAGACGATGGAGATCGCCGACGCACACGGCGCGCTGCGCGTGGCGAGCGCGCGCGTGCCGCTGCTCGCGGGCGCGAACGACTGGATGGGGATTTCCACATGAGCGACGCCGTCGAAAAGAATCCGTGGGCGCAGCTGAGGTCGTTCACGAACGCGCGGATCGCGCTCGGCCGCGCGGGCAACAGCCTGCCGACCGCGCCGCTGCTCGCGTTCAACCTGTCTCACGCGCAGGCGCGCGACGCCGTGCACCAGCCGCTCGACGCGGACGCGCTGCGGCGCGAGATCGAGGCGGCCGGCTTGCTGCCGACGCTCGGCGTGCAGAGCGCCGCGCCCGACCGCGACCACTATCTGCGCCGGCCCGACCTCGGCCGCAAGCTGTCGGATGACAGCCGCGGGCTGCTGGCCGGCTACGGCGCGGCGCTCGACGATGCGCCCGATGTGGTGTTTGTGGTGGGCGACGGGCTGTCGGCGTTCGCGGCCGCGAAGCAGGCGCTGCCGCTGCTGCAGGCCGTGCGGCCGCGGCTCGACGCGGACGGCTGGCGGATCGGCCCGGTGGTGGTCGCGACGCAGGCGCGCGTCGCGCTCGGCGACGAGATCGGCGAGCTGCTGCGCGCGAAGGTCGTCGCGATGCTGATCGGCGAACGGCCGGGGCTCAGCTCGCCCGACAGTCTCGGCGTGTACCTGACGTGGGCGCCGAAGGTCGGCTGCCACGACGCGCTGCGCAACTGCATCTCGAACGTGCGGCCCGAAGGGCTGCCGCATGCCGCCGCCGCGCACAAGCTGCATTACCTGATGACGCAGGCGCGCCGGCTCGGGCTCACGGGTGTCGGGCTGAAGGACGACAGCGATGCGCTGCTGCCGCAGGCGGACGCGGAGCGGATCGGCGCGGAATGACGGGGCGGCCGCGCGTTGCGCGGGAGCCGTCTACCTATCTACTTGAACAGCCGCTCGCACAGGAAGTCGACGAACACGCGCAGCTTCGGCGACAACTGCCGGCTCGACGGCCATACGATCGAGAACTGCCCCGGCGCGATCCGGTAGTCGTCGAGCACGGTGACGAGCGCGCCGGTGTCCAGCGCGTCGCGCGCGAGGAAGTCGGGCATGTAGCCGATGCCGAGCCCCGCCATGACCGCGCCGCGCAGCGCTTCCATGTTGTTGCAGGTCATCGCGGTGCGCAGCTTCAGCGGCGTGCCGTCGTCCGCGGCCAGCGCCCAGTCCTGCAGCTTGCCGGTGGTCGGGAAGCAGTAGCGCACGCAATCGTGCGCTTCGAGATCGTGCGGCGCGCGCGGCGTGCCGGCCTGTGCGAGATACGCGGGCGTCGCGCACAGCACGAACGCGAACGGGCCGAGGCGCCGCGACATCAGGCTCGAATCCGACAGCGGACCGCTGCGGATCACCGCGTCGAAGCCGCCTTCGACGACGTCCACCATCCGGTCGTTGAAATCCAGGTCGAGCTCGACGTCCGGATAGCGCTGCCTGAATTCCGGCAGCACCGGCAGCAGGAACCGGTAGCCGATCACCGGCAGGCTCACGCGCAGCTTGCCGCGCGGGCGCTGCGCGGATGCCGTCACGGTCGCTTCCGCATCGCGAAAATCCTCGAGGATCCGCTGGCAGCGCTCGTAGAAATGGCGCCCTTCGTCGGTCAGCGTGACGCGCCGCGTCGTGCGGTTGAACAGGCGCACGCCGAGCGACTGTTCGAGCCGCGCGATCGTCTTGCCGACGGCGGATGCGGAAATGCCGAGCGCGCGGCCGGCCGCGACGAAGCTGAGCGCCTCGGCGGTGCGGACGAAGGCGGCGATGCCGTTCAGGTTTTCCATCGACATAAGCGGGCTGGCAAGAAGAGGCGAAGAGGCTAATTGCGGAATATTAGTCCGTTATATCCGGAGTCTTGCACGGTTTTTCGTCGATTGAATCGGATTTATCTTTGATCGCTCTGGCGGCGCATCCGCGCCCGCTTTTCGAGGAGCGATGATGGATCACCCGTTTTCACCCGATTCGGCCAGCTCGGCGCGCCGGCGCGCGTGGGTGCTGGCCGCCGTCTGCATGGCCGCCGTCGCGCTGCCGTTGTCGTTTTCGGGCGGCGCGGTCGCGACGCCCGCGATCGGCCGCGACCTGCACGGCGGGCCGGTCGCGATGAACTGGATCACCAACGCGTTCATGCTCGCGTTCGGCAGTTTCCTGATGGCGGCGGGCGCGCTGGCCGACCAGTTCGGCCGCAAGCGCGTGTTCGCGATCGGTGTCGGCGGCTTCACGCTGATGTCGGTCGCGCTCGCGTTCGCACCGTCGATGCTCGCGCTCGACA
>NZ_VWWG01000202.1:0-10489 GCF_011753085.1 Burkholderia sp. Tr-862 | reverse complement strand
TTGTGTCTCTCAGGGTACGCGACCGACCGCGACCCAGCCCGGCGCAGACACTCGTTCCCTACACGACGCTCGTCCCAGCTTCGCCCCGAAGCGCGGCGGCCCGCTGCACGCCGGCCATCTGCGTTTTCGCAAACAGGCCGGCGCCCCGCGCGCGCTCCATTGCTTCGTGCTCGACTGTTCGGCGTCGATGCTGTCGCACGAACGGCTCGCGCTCGCGAAAGGGTTGATCGTCGCGTACTTCGACCAGGCCGCGCGCGACCGTGTGGAAACCGCGCTGATCTGCTTCGGCGGCAACGGCGCCGCACGGCGTTTCGGCCCGGCCATGCCGCGCTGGTGGAACGCGCGCTGGCTCGAACCAGTGGACGGCGGCGGCGGCACGCCGCTCGCGGACGGCATCGCGGCCGCCGCGCAATTGCTCGCGCGCGCGGCACGGCGTACGCCGGACCAGCAGCGCTGGCTGTGGGTGCTGTCCGATGGACGCACGCGCGAAACGCCACCGAAACCGGCGGCCGCCGATCACGTCGTGTTCGTCGATTTCGATGACGCGGCCGTGCGGATCGGGCAGGGCAGGCGGCTCGCCGACGCATGGGGCGCGCAATGGACGACGGCCGCGTCGCTGTGCCCCGGGCTGACAGGTTGACCAGCTGACCGGCTGATTGGGTCAGCCGCCGCGCGGGACGATCGCCGGCGCTGCGCTATGATCGCGGTTTCTGCTCACCGGAATGTCTGCCATGCAAGTACTCGTCGATGCCGACGCGTGTCCCGCCGTCATCAAGGACATGCTGTTTCGCGCCGCGCGTCGTGCCGAGATCTGCGTGACGCTGGTCGCGAACCAGTTCCTGCGTACGCCGCCGTCGCCGTTCATCAAGGCGGTGCAGGTGCCGGCCGGCTTCGACGTGGCCGACGCGCGGATCGTCGAGCTCGCGCAAGCCGGCGATCTCGTGATCACCGCCGACATCCCGCTGGCCGCGTCCGTCCTCGACAAGGGCGCGCATGCGCTCGACCCGCGCGGCAACTGGTTCAGCCGCGAGAACATCGAGGAACGCCTGTCGACGCGCGCGATGATGGATCAACTGCGCAGCTCGGGCGTCGACACGGGCGGCCCGGCCCCGTTCAGCGCACGTGACGGCAAGGCGTTCGCGTCGCAGCTCGACCGCTTCCTGGCACGCCACGGCAAGCCTTGACGCCGCCGGGCGCCGGTCGTGCGGCGTGTGATGCGTCACCGGTTTCGCGTCGAATCGTCGGCTGCGGCAGAATACGGATTCGCGCCGACATCGATATCGTGGCGCGAACGAACCCCCGGAGAGCATGGATGTCACCAACCCAACTTCTCGTTCCGACGTTGACCCAGATGCTGCGCGCGCAATCCGCGTGGCTCGACAAGGCCGCGGCGCACCGGCAGGCCGCCGGCGACGCACCCGATGCGCTGCTGACGCTCAAGCTCGCGCCCGACATGTATCCGCTCGCCGCACAGGTGCGGTTCTCGTGCTTCCAGGCGATGGAACCCGTCTACCGGCTGCGCGGCGAACCGCTGCCGGACGCGCTGCTCGCGCTGCGGGAAGCCGGCTGGCACGCCGACGCGCAGCCGGGCACGGTGAGCGACGCGCAGGGGATCCTCTCCGGCACGATCGCATTCCTCGGCGAACTCGCGCCCGACGCGCTCGATGGCGGCGCCGCGCGGCCGATCGCCCTCGAGCTGCCGAACGGCACCGCGTTCGACATGACGGGCGAGCAGTACGTGCGCGACTGGGCGCTGCCGCAGTTCTACTTTCACGCAATCGCTGCGTACGCGATCCTGCGCCATTACGGCGTCGAGCTCGGCAAGGCCGACTACGTGCCGCACATGCTGGCGTATGTGCGGCCCGACACGATTCCGCAGGGTTGAACGGATGACCGGACGAGCCGGCCACGGCGCGCCGGCATGACGCGGGCGCTTTTCATCTGCAGCCGCAACCGGCTGCGCAGCCCGACCGCCGAGGCGGTATTCGCGGCATGGCCGGGTGTCGAAACCGACTCCGCGGGACTCGCGCCCGACGCCGACACGCAAGTGTGCGTCGAGCAGCTCGAATGGGCCGAGATCGTGTTCGTGATGGAACGCGCGCACAAGGCGAGGCTGGCCGCCCGGTTCGGCGCCCGACTGAAGCACAAGAAGATCGTCTGCCTCGACATTCCCGACCGCTACACGTACATGCAGCCCGAGCTGGTCGCGCTGCTCGAACGCAAGGCCGGGCCGTTGCTGCGCGCGTGACCGGCGCGGGCCGGTTCAGCGCAGACGAAGCGGGCCGTCCGCGAGCGGGGAAAAGCGGTCGAGGTGCAGCAGCTCGATGATCTTGCGGGTCGGCACGCTCGCGCGCAGCGTCTCGAGGCGTTCGACGTCGAACCACTTGCAGCGCGCGATCTCGTTGCTCGCGCGCGGGATCAGATGTTTCGGCACCTCGGCCACGAACACGTGATGGAGCTTCGTGAGACCGCCGAACTGCACCGCATAGTCGAGCGCGAGCCCTTCGAGCCGCGTTTCCTCCGCCAGCTCCCGCTGCGCGGCCTCCAGCGGTGTCTCGCCGCGCCGGATCGTGCCGCCCGGCAGCGTCCAGCGCGCCGCGGTGCGCGCGACCAGCAGCACGCTGCTGCGCTGGCGGCACACGATCGTGGCGCGCTCCTTGATGCTGGCGACGGTATCCGGCCCGGTATTCATGTTCGGCAAAACAGGTACTGAATCGTGGAGTGAAATGCACGTCGACCGGCGTTGCCGGCCAGTCGCCCGATGGTCGGGCACGACGGCATGCAAAGCCGCCGCGCCGATCATACCGGCCGTTCGTGACAGTTCCGTGCGTTGCCGCGCGCCACACGCATCGCGTCACGCGTGCGTTTGTATCACCGGGCGCGCCGGCTTCCCGGACTGCCCGTGGCGCCGTTTGTGCAGGGCACGCCGGTGGTGCGGCGGCGTCACATGCCGACGCGCGGGCGCGGGCCGTGCGGCCGGCGCGGCGGCCCGCGGCTGTGATTGTCCCTCGCCAAAATGGAAGGTCTGGGTTTGTGCGCGGGCGACGCCCAACGTCGACGCCAGCACGAGGGCCGCGAGCAGCATGCGTTTCATGAAATCTCCGCCTTGGTTCAGATGAGCACCGTCCGCAGCTTAGCGAACCGCGACCCGGCGCGGCAACCGGCGCGCATTCGCTGTCGTCCCCGTGCAGGCTGCCGCGTCCTCCGCGGGATTGCCCGCGTATATCCGGCTTGACAATAAAATTCTCCGGTGTGAATATAAATTCACACACAAGAATTATTATTTGAGCCAGGAAAACCGCGCCGCGGAGTCGGCATGGCGGAACCGGCGGTCCGAACAACCGGAAGCAGGAGCGAGACGCATGGCGGAGCTGGAGCAGCAGGGCGCGTTGGCGGGGTTGCGCATCATCGATCTGTCGCGGGTGCTGGGCGGCCCGTACGCGACCCAGATTCTCGCCGACCACGGCGCGGAGGTGATCAAGGTCGAACCGCCGTCGGGCGACGAGACGCGCACCTGGGGGCCGCCGTTCGACGGCGACACCGCGTCGTATTTCCTCGGCGTGAACCGCAACAAGCTCGGCATCACGCTCGACCTGACCAAGCCGGACGATCGCGAGCGGCTGCTCGGGCTGCTCGAGCACGCGGACGCGCTGGTCGAGAACTTCAAGATCGGCACGATGGAACGCTGGGGGCTCGGCTTCGACGCGCTGCATGCGCGCTTTCCGCGCCTCGTCCATTGCCGCGTGTCGGGCTTCGGCGCGGACGGCCCGCTCGGCGGGCTGCCCGGCTACGACGCGGCCGTGCAGGCGCTGGCCGGCCTGATGAGCGTGAACGGCGAAGCGGGGGGCGCGCCGCTGCGCGTCGGCGTGCCGATCGTCGATCTCGTCACCGGGCTGAACGCGGCGCTCGGCGTGCTGATGGCGTTGCGCGAACGCGATGCGAGCGGGCGCGGCCAGTTCGTCGAATCGACGCTGTTCGACTGCGCGCTGTCGATCCTGCATCCGCATACGCCGAATTTCTTCCACTCGGGGAAGGCGCCGGTGCGCACCGGCAACGCGCATCCGAACATCACGCCGTACGACAGCTTTCCGACCGCGAGCGTCGACATCTTTCTCGCGGTCGGCAACAACGGGCAGTTCGCCGCGCTGTGCGACGTGCTCGGCACGCGCGACTGGCCCGACGACCCGCGCTTCGCCGACAACCGCGCGCGCAGCGCGAACCGCTCCGCATTGCGCACGCTGCTCGAAACGGCGCTGGCCGCACACGACGGCGCGGCGCTCGCCGAGCAGCTGATGCGCCGCGGCGTGCCGTGCGCGCCCGTGCTCGGGCTGGATGCGGCGCTCGACCATCCGCACGTCGCGCATCGGCAGATGAAGGTCGAGCTGGGCCGGCATCGCGGCATCGCGTCGCCGATCAAGCTCGGCCGCACGCCGGCCTCGTACCGGCGGCGGCCGCCCGCGCTGAACGAACACGCGGCGCAGGTGTTTGCCGACGCGCAACGAGACGACTCCGGCAAGCACGGCCACTGACACGCATCGCGGCCGGCGGCCGTGCGATGGCGCCGCATGCCGCCGCACGGCCTCACGCCGCTTCGGACATCACGCCGCACCGCGCCCGACGCGCGCCGGCGCCAGAGGAGACACATCATGCTCGCATGGATCGGCGCGATCGCGATCGTCGCGCTGTTCGGCCTGATCATCACGAAACGGCTGTCGCCGCTCGTCGCATTGATCGTCGTGCCGGTGGCCGCGTCGCTCGCGGCCGGCTTCGGACTCTCGACCGGCAAGTTCATCGTGCACGGCGTGCAGAACATCGGCCCGATCGCCGGCATGTTCGTTTTTGCGATTCTATTTTTCGGAATCCTCACCGACGCGGGGATGCTCGACCCGATCATCGCGGGCGTGCTGCGCGTGATCGGCTGCCATCCGCCGCGCATCGTGATGGGCTCGGCGCTGCTCGCGCTGCTGATCCATCTGGACGGCTCGGGCGCCGTCACGTTTCTCGTCACGCTGCCCGCGATGATGCCGCTCTATACGCGGCTCGGGATGGACCGGCGAATTCTCGCGTGCGTCGCGTCGATGGCGGCCGGCGTCAACTTCCTGCCGTGGGTCGGGCCGATGCTGCGCGCGTCCGCGGCGCTGCATATTCCCGGCTCGGCGATCTTCATGCCGATGATCCCCGTGCAAATCGTCGGGCTCGTGTTCGTGTTCGGCACCGCCTACGTGCTCGGTGTGCGCGAGGCGAAGCGGCTCGGGCTCGATCGCGCCGGCGCGGCGTCGCTCGCGATCGCGCCGCGCGAGCTGACCGACGCCGAACGCGCGCTGCGCCGGCCCGGGCGCTTCCGGATCAACCTGGCGCTGACGCTCGTTGTGCTCGGCACGCTGGTGTCGGGCATCGTCGACCCGATGGTGATGTTCATGCTCGGCACGGTCGCAGCGCTCGTCATCAACTATCCGGACGTGCAGGCGCAGCGCGAGCGGATCGACGCGCATGCGAAGGCCGCGCTGATGATGGCGAGCGTGCTGCTCGCGGCCGGCGCGTTCACGGGAATCATGTCCGGCACCGGGATGCTCAAGGCGATGGCCGAGGTCGTCGTCGCGCACGTGCCGGTCGAACATGCGCGCCACATGCCGTTCGTGCTCGGCCTGCTGTCGATGCCGCTCAGCCTGCTGTTCGATCCCGATTCGTTCTACTTCGGCGTGCTGCCGGTGCTCGCGGAAAGCGGGAAGCTGCTCGGCGTGCCGCCGATCCAGATGGCGCAGGCCGCGCTGCTCGGCCAGATGACGACCGGTTTCCCGGTCAGCCCGCTCACGCCGGCGACGTTCCTGATCGTCGGCCTCACCGGCGTCGAGCTGGCCGAGCACCAGAAATTCACGATTCCATTCCTGTTCGCCGCCACCGTGCTGATGGTGTTCACCGCGGTCGCGACGGGCGTGTTTCCTTTGTGAGCGTCCGCGTCCCTGTCGCGCCGCGCCGGCCTCCGCTGACGATGCACCCCCCGAGCCCGGTGGGGTATGGGGCGCACCGCGGCCGTTCACGTTTTCCAGGAGAGCAATCCATGCAGTTCGACCTGACCGACGACCAGCGCGCGATCGAAAGCGCGATCGAGAAAATCTGCGAACGCTTCGGCGACGACT
This sequence comes from Burkholderia sp. Tr-862, assembly GCF_011753085.1. NCBI lineage: Bacteria > Pseudomonadati > Pseudomonadota > Betaproteobacteria > Burkholderiales > Burkholderiaceae > Burkholderia > Burkholderia sp. Tr-862. The sequence continues at coordinate 4,352 of NZ_VWWG01000202.1, read as the reverse complement.
ACTGGCTCGAACGCGATCGCGCGGGCGGGTTTCCGTTCGACTTTCACGCGGCGCTCGCCGAGGCCGGCTGGCTCGGCATCGCGATGGACCCGGCCCACGGCGGCGCCGGTCTCGGGATGACCGAGGCCGCGCTGATGATGCGCACGATCAGCGCGTCGGGCGCGGGCCTGTCGGGTGCATCGGCCGTCCACATGAACATCTTCGGGCTGAACCCGGTGCAGGTGTTCGGCAACGACGCGCAGAAGGCGCGCTTTCTGCCGCCGCTGATCGCCGGGCGCGACAAGGCCTGCTTCGCGGTGACCGAGCCCGACGCGGGCCTCGACACGACGCACCTGAGCACGCAGGCGCGCCGCGACGGCGACCACTACGTGCTGAGCGGACGCAAGATCTGGATCTCGACCGCGCAGGTCGCAAACAAGATGCTGATCATCGCGCGCACGACGCCGCTCGACGCGGTCGCGAAGCCGACCGACGGGCTCAGCCTGTTCTACACCGACCTCGACCGGTCGCGCGTCGAGGTGCGCGAGATCGAGAAGATGGGCCGCAAGGCCGTCGATTCGAACATGCTGTTCATCGACAACCTGCGCGTGCCGCGCGACGACCTGATCGGCAACGAGGGCGACGGCTTCCGTTATCTGCTGCACGGGCTGAACCCCGAGCGGATCCTGATCGCCGCCGAGGCGATCGGCCTCGGGCAGGCCGCGCTGCGGCGCGCGACGCAGTATGCGTGCGAGCGCGTCGTGTTCGGCCGGCCGATCGGGCAGAACCAGTCGATCCAGCATCCGCTCGCGCAGGCGTGGATGCAGCTCGAGGCCGCGTGGCTGATGGTGATGAAGGCCGCGACACGCTATGACGCGGGGCAGTCGTGCGGCGCGGAGGCGAACGCCGCGAAGTACCTCGGCGCGGAAGCCGCGTTCCAGGCGTGCCAGACGGCGATCGCGACGCACGGCGGGATGGGCTATGCGAAGGAATACCATGTCGAGCGCTACCTGCGCGAGTGTATGATTCCGAGGCTCGCGCCCGTGAGTCCGCAACTGATCCTCTGCTACATCGCGGAGAAGGTGCTCGGGCTGCCGAAGTCGTACTGATCGTACCGGCCCGGCGGCTCGCCCGGCGCGCGGCCTCCCGTTCCGAATCAAGCGCTCGACATGGACGTCAAACTCGTTGCCCGCACGCTCGACCTGTTCGAGCTGTTCGCCGCCGAACGGCGGCCGCTGCCGCTCACCGAGCTCGCGCGCCTGCTCAATGTGCCCGCGTCGAGCTGCCTGGCGATGGCGCGCACGCTCGTGAGCCGCGGCTATCTGTACGAGGTGCGCAAGCGCGGCGGCTACTACCCGACGCGGCGCCTGCAGACGATCGCCGCCGCGATCGATGCGACGGATCCGGTCGTCGACATCGTGCATCCGCATCTCGTCGCGCTGCGCGATGCGAGCCGCGAGACGGCCGTGCTCGGCAAGATCCAGGGCGCGTCGGTCACGTACCTCGACGTCGTCGAATCCGAGCAGGCGATCCGCTATACGCGCGAGCCGGGCGAGCTGCGCCCGCTGCATGCGAACTCGATCGGCAAGGCGATCTTCGCGGAGCTCGCGAGCGATGCGCAGCAGACGCTCGGCGCACAGCTTTCATTCGAACGCTTCACCGATGCGAGCGTTGCGGACCTGCCGGCGCTCGTCGCGCAAACCGCGCGGTTTCGCGAACTCGGCTGGGCCGAGAACTTCGGCGAAAGCGCGCCGGAGCTGTCGGCAATCGCCGTCGCGCTGACGCTCGACGGCGACTGGTACGGGCTGTCGGTCGTCGGCCCGACCGAGCGGATCCGCCAGCATCGCGACACGCATGCGGCGCTGCTGGTCGACGCGAAGGCGCGGTTGCTGGCCGAGCAGGGGCGCGGCTAGCAAGGGCCGCGAAGCAGCGCGCAGCGCCTGCTTCGGCGGCCGTTCGCCGCTGCGCCGGACAGCGCCCCGGAGAACGGCCGCGGCCGGCCTGTCACGCGCCGGCGCGTCACGACTTCACGACGTCACGACTTCACCCATACGCCGCCGGCGCTCGGGTTGTCGCCTTGCGTCCACCATTTCGCGCAGTATTTCGCGCCCTGATACATCACGCACGTGCCGCCCTGGTACGCGGTCGTTGCCGACCACGTCGCCGTGCCGCCGCCGATCGCTTTCCACACGCTCGCCTGGCCCGGCACGTCGCCCTGCGTCCACCATTGCGCCTGGTACGTCGTGCCCTGATAGGTGACCGTCGCGCCGGCCGTATAGACCTGGCTGGCCGACCAGGGCGCGCCGGGCTGCGGCGTTCCGCCGTTCGAGCCGCCTCCGTAGTTCGGGTCCTGCGTGACGCCCGCGCCCCACTTGCCGTCGAGCTTGCGGAAGATCGACGCGAACGCGTACGGCTGCTGCGCGATGCCCGAGCAGGTCGGCGACACATACGCGCCGTTGTTCGGGCACGGCTGGTCGCGGCCGACCGACCAGTTGCCGAAGAAACCGTAACCGTTGTTGATCGCCGCATTCAGCACGCTCTGCGCATTGGCGAGCGTGAAGGTTTCGCCCTGCACGTCGTTCATCCCGATCATCGGCGTAACCCCGACCATCTGCCATAGTTGCGCGCCGGTCTTCGGCTGGCCGGCCGACTTGAACGCCGTGTCGAGCTGCGCGTAGAGCGCCTGCGCGGCGCTGATTGCCGCCGCGCCCATGTCGATGTTCGCGGGGCCGTAGTCCATCGTCATCAGGTTCACGGCGTCGAACGCGACCTTGTTCGCGATGGCAGCGGTCACGACGTTCACGCCATCCTGCGTGAGCCCGTTCGGCATCGTCGGCAGCGTCAGCGTGACGTGCAGCGGCCGGCCTTTCGCCGCGTAGTCGGACTGCAACTGCGCGAGCGCCTGGAAGTTGCGGGCGACGGCGGCGCTGTCCTGCTGCGAGGCGCCCTCGATGTCGAAGTCGACATGCGTGAGGCCGTAGGTGTCGATCACGGTCTGATAGGCCGTCTTCAGCGCGGGGACGGTCGAGCACGCCTGCATCAGCGGCGTGCCGTTCGCGCCGCCGAACGAGACCGCGATCTCGCCGCCTTTCGCGCGATAGCTCGCGATCGACGTCGACAGCGACGCGAGCAGATCGCCGCTCGCGCCGTTGCCGATCGGCTGCACGCCGCCCCAGGACGGCGCACAGCCGCTGCCCGCGGTCACGAACGCGAGCGTGAACTGCTGGATGCCTTGCTGGACGCCGATCCGGTCGACGAGCGGCGTCGGATAGAGCGTCACGTCGACGAACGGCGCATAGACGCCGGCGCCATGGGACACGCTCGCGACGGCGAGCAGGCAGCCCGCGACGAGCGCACGTGGATTGAAGCGCGGCAACACGTTGTTGTTCATTGTTTTCTCCAAGTGGAAGAGGGATACGCTGGCCCGCGTATCGCCGCCGGGGGGCGGCTACGGATGCCTGCCCAGCGGCATGCACATCTTGAAGGATTAGTTCTGAACAATGAACGATTGCGCGTTCTTTTTATTATTGCACTGTGCGTAAGTAACAATCTTGCCGATTCGAGCGCATATCGAAACGTAAAGCGGGCGATTTGTCCGCTTGGTCGTGCGATGAAGTGCAAGCGCCGGGCGCTCGACCCCGTGCCCACGGCGCGCTGCCAATGCGTGCATGGATGAGTCGCGCCGGCACCGGCACCGACGGCCGGCATGCTGGGCACGGACGCGCCGCGATGTGCGCAGCGGCTTTCAGCGATACCAGCGCGGCGTATAGACCCACTCGCGGCCGTCGCCGATCGCGAAACGCCGCGTCGTCGACGAACCGACGATCACCATCGTGCGCATGTCCACCTGGTCGCCGCGCAGCGCGCCGAGCGTCGTCGTCGCGAGCGTCGCGCCCGGCCGGCCGATATCGCGGCCGAGCACGACGACTGTGTCGGCCGCGCGGTGCGCGCGCACGACGTCGAGCGCACGATCGAGCTGCCACGGCCGCGCACGCGAGATCGGGTTGTAGAACGCCATCACGAGATCGGCTTGCGCCGCATGCCGCAGGCGCGTCTCGATCACGTCCCACGGCTTCAGGTTGTCCGACAGCGAGATCGCGCAGAAATCGTGGCCGAGCGGCGCGCCGGCCTGCGCGGCGGTCGCGAGCGATGCCGATACGCCGGGTTCGACGCGCAGCTCGACCGCCGCCCAGCGCGGGTCGCGCGCTTCGTCGAGCGCTTCCAGCACGGCCGCGGCCATCGCGAACACACCCGGATCGCCCGACGACACGACCGCGACGCGCCGGCCCTCGGCCGCCAGTTCGAACGCATGGCGCGCACGCTGCATTTCCTCGCGATTGTCGGTGCCGTGTACGCGCTGGTCCGCGCGGAAC
>NZ_VWWG01000201.1:0-10617 GCF_011753085.1 Burkholderia sp. Tr-862 | reverse complement strand
CGTCCAATCCTTCCGGTTCGGAAGTAGCGTTGCTGCCCTCGAACAGCGCGCGCACTGCGGCGGCGTCCGCGCGCGCGACCCGGCCGCGCGCGTCGGCCTTGCCCGCGCCGCGCAGGTCGTCGCTCGCGTAGAGCGCGACGTGAATGCCGATCGCGTCCACGTCGCGCCGCGGGCGCCACAGGAAGCTGAGCGTCTCGACGTCGGCGCGGCCGGCGAAATGTCGCGTCTCGGACACGTCGTACTGAACGTTCTGGTTCAGCAGGTAGATCGCGACGTCCTTCGGGTTGTCGGTGAATATCTGCAAATGGATGTCCGAATGTTCGTTCGCGGTACCGTGCAGCACCGCGCCCGTCACATACGGATTGAACTCGGCGAGCCGGCGCATCCAGTCGAGCGCGATCTCGCGCAGGCGGCGCAGTTCGTCCGGCTGCGTGTCGCTCTGGAACAGCGCGAGATACTCGCGCAGTTCTTCCTCGATCAGGTCGTTATCGGGCAGCCATTCGCCGGCAACGCGCGTATCGCCGAACAGCTGGCGCGCGGCCTTGCGCTTCGCGCTGGCGTAATCGAGGCCGTCCTCCGCGATCAGGCGGGCGGCGGACTGGGCGATTTCCTCGCGGGCGCGCCGCGGGTCGACAAGGGGTTTGCGAGACATGATCCGGCAATCATACTCGATCGCCGCCACGCCCGAACGCGGTGCCGGTGCGTGCCGCCGGCCGCGCGGGCAGCATCCGCGATCCGTCGTTCGGGCCGCCGGGCACGGCGGGGCGTCAGTTACAATGGCGGTCTTTGTGTCGCGGCGAAAGTCGTTGGCCGGGCGGCCTGTCCGGCGTGCCGCAGACCTTCCTTTCCGAATCGACGGCGCCCGGCGGCGCGAAAGCATTCATCTATGCACATCCACATTCTTGGCATCTGCGGCACCTTCATGGGCGGTCTTGCCGTGCTCGCGCGCGAGGCGGGCCACACGGTGACGGGTTGCGACGCGGGCGTCTATCCGCCGATGAGCACGCAGCTCGAGGCGCAGGGCATCACGCTGATCGAGGGCTACGGCGCCGAGCAGATTGACCTGAAGCCCGACCTGTTCGTGATCGGCAACGTCGTCACGCGCGGCAACCCGCTGATGGAGGCGATCCTCGACCGCGGCCTGGCTTACGTGTCCGGCCCGCAATGGCTCGGCGAGCACGTGCTGGCGGGCAAGTGGGTGCTGGCGGTCGCGGGCACGCACGGCAAGACGACCACGTCGTCGATGCTCGCGTGGCTGCTGGAAGACGCCGGCCTGAACCCGGGCTTCCTGATCGGCGGCGTGCCGCTGAACTTCGGCGTGTCGGCGCGGCTGACCGATTCGAGTTTCTTCGTGATCGAGGCCGACGAATACGATACGGCGTTCTTCGACAAGCGCTCGAAGTTCGTCCACTACCGGCCGCGCACCGCGGTGCTCAACAATCTCGAATTCGATCACGCCGACATCTTCCCGGATCTCGCCGCGATCGAAACGCAATTCCATCATCTCGTGCGTACCGTTCCGGGTGTCGGCCGGATCGTGACCAACGGCCGTTCCGACGCGCTGGAGCGCGTGCTCGCGCGCGGCTGCTGGAGCGAGGTCGAGCGCTTTGGCGTCGACGGCGGCTGGCAGGCGCTGCCGGCCGAGGACGGCGTGCCGGTCGACGAACGGTTCGCGGTATATCGCCACGCCGAGCGCGTCGGTGCAGTCGCGTGGCAGGTGCAGGGCGACCACAACCGGATGAACGCGCTCGCGGCGATCGCCGCCGCGCGCCACGTCGGCGTGCCGCCCGCCCAGGCCGCCGAATCCCTCGCATCGTTCCGCAACGTGAAGCGGCGTATGGAAGTGCGCGGCAGCATCGACGGTGTGACCGTGTACGACGACTTCGCGCACCATCCGACCGCGATCGAAACCACGATCGCCGGCCTTCGTGCGCGCATCGGCCGTCAAAATTCCCGCATTCTCGCGGTGCTCGAGCCGCGCTCGAACACGATGAAGCTCGGCGTGATGAAGGCGCAACTGCCGGCAAGCCTCGCGGACGCCGATCTGGTGTTCGGCTATGGCGCGCCTGCCGGGCGCGACGTGCTCGGCTGGAACCTGGCCGACGCGCTCGCGCCGCTCGGCGACAAGGCACGTGCGTTCGACGATCTCCATCTGCTGGTGAAGTCGGTCGTCGAGGCCGCGCGTCCGGGCGACCACGTGCTGGTGATGAGCAACGGCGGCTTCGGCGGCGTGCACCAGAAGCTGCTCGACGCGCTCGGGAGCCGCGCGTGATCCTGTACCTGCACGGGTTCCGGTCGTCGCCGGAGTCGCAGAAGTCGCGGCTGCTCGCCGCGCGCATGGCCGAACTCGGGCGCACGCACGAGTGGCGCTGCCCGTCGCTGTCGGTGTCGCCGCTCGATGCGATCGCCGTGGCGGAAGCCGAGGTGGCTGGTGCGCGCGACGTGACGGTGATCGGCAGCTCGCTCGGCGGCTACTACGCGACCTGGCTGGCGGAAAAGCACGGCTGGAAGGCGGTGCTGCTGAATCCGGCGATCGTGCCGCAACGCGATCTCGAACAGTATCTGGGCGAACAGCCGTTGTGGCACGGCGGCGGCTCGATCGTCGTCGAACGCCGTCACTTGCAGGAGCTCGATGCGCTGCGCGTGCCGGCGATTTCGCGGCCCGAGCGCTACTATCTGTTCGCGGCGACGGGCGACGAAGTGCTGGACTACCGCCAGATGCTCGCCCATTACCCGGGCGCGAAAACGCGCGTGATCGAAGGCAGCGATCACGGAATCAGCGAATTTGCCGACTATGTCGACGACGTTCTCGCTTTTTGCGACGACACGACGTCATAAGCCCGGCGTCATGCCGATCGAATTCCCATCATCATGCGGCGCCGCCGATGCGGCGCCCGGCAGTCTGAACGAGAGTACTGAGTGAACGTTTTCTTCGAGGAATCGGGCAGTTTCAAGGCGGGCAGCGTGCTGTCGCGCCAGGGCGACGCGTTTCAAGTCGAGTTGCCCGGCGGGCGGCGGGCGAAGGTGCGCGCAAAAGACGTGCTGATCGAATTCGAGAAGCCGGCCGCGAGCGAACTGATGCAGGAAGCCGACACGGCCGCGCAGCAGATCGACCTGGATTTCCTGTGGGAATGCGCGCCGGCGGAGGAATTCACCTACACGGCGCTGGCCGCGGAATACTTCGGCGCGACCTACGGCGCGGTCGAGCGCGCGGCGCTGGTGCTGCGGCTGCACGGCTCGCCCGTCTACTTCCGCCGCAAGGGGCGCGGCCAGTACCAGCGCGCGCCGGAAGACCAGCTCAAGATGGCGCTCGCGTCGCTCGAGCGCAAGCGCCAGCAGGCGCTCGTCCAGGTCCAGTATGAAGAGGAACTGAAGGCCGGCAAGCTGCCGGAGGCGTTCGCGGGCAAGGTGCTCGGGCTGCTGACGCGGCCGGACAAGAACGCGATCGAATACAAGGCGCTCGAGGCGGCGGCCGGTGCGCGCGGCGTGTCGCCGGCGCGGCTGATGCTCGACTGCGGCGGCGTCGCGTCGGCGCGTGCGCTGCACGAGGCGCGCTTCCTCGCGGAATTCTTCCCGCACGGCACGGGCTTTCCGCCCGTCACGGTCGGCCCGCTGCCGGACGACCTGCCGCGCGCGAACGTCGAGGCGTTTTCGATCGACGACGTCACGACGACCGAAATCGACGACGCGTTCTCGGTCGAGCACCTGGCCGACGGTCGCGTGCGGATCGGCGTGCACATCGCGGCGCCGGCGCTCGGCATCGTGCGCGGCGACGCGGTCGATGCGATCGCGCGTGCGCGCCTGTCGACCGTCTACATGCCGGGCGACAAGATCACGATGCTGCCGGACGACGTCGTCGACGTGTTCACGCTGAAGGAGGGCGATTACCGCCCGGCGCTGTCGCTGTACATCATCGTCAACCGCGAGACGCAGGACATCGTGGCGAACGAAACGCGCGCCGAACTCGTGTTCGTGAAGAGCAACCTGCGCCACAACACGCTCGACGAGCTCGTCAACGAAGAGACGCTCGCGGCCGGCACCGGCGACTACCCGCACAAGGACGACATCGCCGTGCTGTGGCCGCTTGCGCAGGCGCTGTTCGAGAAACGCCAGGTCGCGCGCGCGGGCTATGGCCTGAAGCGCGAGGTGCAGCGCAATACCGACTACAACTTCTACGTCGAAGGCGAGCACGTGACGATCACGCCGCGTCGCCGCGGGTCGCCGCTCGACCTGATCGTGTCGGAGCTCGCGATCCTCGCGAACTCGACGTGGGGTGCGTTCCTGCACGATCACACGGTGCCGGGCATCTACCGCTCGCAGCGCGGCTTCGGCGCGCCGGGCCCGAAGCGCACGCGGATGCAGACGTCGGCCGCGCCGCACGAAGGCCTCGGCGTCGCGCAGTACGCATGGAGCACGTCGCCGCTGCGCCGCTACGTCGACCTCGTGAACCAGTGGCAGCTGCTCGCGTGCGTGCAGCACGGCGTCACCGCGAAGCTCGCCGCGCCGTTCAAGCCGAAGGACGCCGACCTGTACGCGGTCGTGCAGGGCTTCGACGACACCTATACCGCGTACGCCGACTACCAGCGCCGGATGGAATACTTCTGGTGCCTGCGCTGGCTTGCGCAGGAGCAGAAGAAGCAGGTCGTCGCGAGCGTCGTGAAGGGCGATCTCGTGCGTCTGGAGGAAATCCCGCTGCTGCTGCACGTGCCGGGGCTCGGCGTGCATGCGCGCGGCACGCGCGTGCTGCTCGACGTGATGTCGCTCGACGAGCTGACGATCGAGGCATCGGTGCGGCTCCTGAACGTGCTCGACGCGCCGACCGTGACGAGCGGCGAGGCGGCCGAGGACGAAGACGAAACCGAAGGCGGCGACGACACGCTGGTCGATGCGGAAGACGCGTCGGCGCAAACCGAGGCCGAAGCGCTGGCCGAATCGGACGGCGCGGCGGCCGAAGGCGACGATGCCGCGACCGGCAACGGCCAGGCAAGCGAAGAGGGGCGCGCATCATGACCGCGATCGCGCCGACGAGCGGCGCCGACCGCTACGTGGTGTTCGGCAATCCGGTGGCGCACAGCAAGTCGCCGTTCATCCACGCGCAGTTCGCGGCGCAGACGGGCGAGGCGATCACTTACGAGCACCGGCTCGCGCCGGTCGACGGCTTCGAGGCCGCCGTGCGCGCGTTCGTCGCCGAAGGCGGGCGCGGCGCGAACGTCACCGTGCCGTTCAAGCTCGACGCGCATGCGCTCGCCGACACGCTGTCGCCGCGCGCGGCGGCGGCCGGCGCGGTGAACACGCTGCGTATCGACGCCGACGGCAGCATCCACGGCGACAACACCGACGGTGTCGGCCTCGTGCGCGACATCGAATTGAATCTCGGCGTGTCGCTCGCAGGCGCGCGCATCCTGCTGCTCGGCGCGGGCGGCGCCGCCCGCGGTGTCGTGCTGCCGATGCTCGAGCGCGCACCGCTATCGATCACGATCGTGAACCGCACCGCGAGCAAGGCCGAGACGCTCGTCGGCCAGTTCACGCAGGCTGCGCACGATGCGGGCTGCGTGCTGGCGGGCGGCGGCCCGGACACCGTACGTGCCGAACCGTACGACGTGATCGTCAACGCGACGGCCGGCAGTCTCGATGCGGCGCTGCCGGAGTGCGACGCTGCCGCGTTCGGCCCGGGCACGCTGGCCTACGACATGATGTACGGCGCGCAGCCGACCGTGTTCATGCAGCATGCGGCGTCGCTCGGCGCGCGCACGGCCGACGGTCTCGGCATGCTGGTCGAGCAGGCGGCCGAATCGTTCTTCATCTGGCGCGGCGTGCGGCCGGACGGCGCACCCGTGCTGGCCGCGCTGCGCCAGGCGCTCGCGGCGGCCTGAGCGGAGCGCGGCAGGTGGCGGCGGTAAGCGGCATGCGGCGCACGCGCGCGGTCAGTCCGACCCGCTGGATCGTCTACGCGGGTTCGGTGTTCGCGGGCGCGTGGCTCGCGACCCAGCTGTTCTATCTCGTGCAGATCGCGCTGTGGTCGTTCATCAATCCCGGTTCGACCGCGTTCATGCGTACCGACGCATGGTGGCTGTCGCGCGACAAGCCACCCGCGCAGGTCCAGCACCAGTGGGTGCCGTACGACCAGATCTCACGCAACCTGAAGCGCGCGCTGATCGCGTCGGAGGATTCGACCTTCGCGACCAACAACGGCTACGACGTCGACGCGATCCTGCAGGCCTGGGAGAAGAACAAGGCGCGCGGCCGGATCGTCGCGGGCGGCTCGACGATCACGCAGCAGCTCGCGCGCAACCTGTTCCTGTCGCGCGAGAAAAGCTACATCCGCAAGGGGCAGGAGCTGATCATCACGTGGATGCTCGAGACGGTGCTCGACAAGGAGCGGATCTTCGAGATCTACCTGAATTCGGTCGAATGGGGCCGCGGCGTATACGGCGCCGAGGCCGCCGCACGCTACTACTACCGAATTCCCGCGAACCGGCTCGGCGCGTGGCAATCGGCGCGCCTCGCGGTGATGCTGCCGAAGCCGCGCTGGTTCGACGCGCACCGCGGCTCGGCCTACCAGGCGCAGCGCGCGGCCGTCATTGCCCGCCGGATGGGCGCGGCCGAGCTTCCGCAATCGCAGTGACCGGCGCGCTCGCGCCGTTGCATTGTCCGTTCCGTCGCCGGCGCGCCATTGGTGCGCTGCAGCGCATGCGTGTCGCCCGCATTTCGGGCCGTATCCTTTAGACGAAATCGTCTATTTCGCTTTGCTGAGCAATGCCCGCGGCCGCGCGATTTTGTTTGCCGATATGGCACGAAATCCGCGCGGTTTCCGCATTCCAACGGTCACGCCCCAACCGCTGAAAGGCGGCTGAAAAACGATGGTGTGCGAATCGAAGCATTCCTGAAAGGTGTGCACCGCACCGACCCTCGCTCGAATATTTCCAAATTTTTCAAAGCCGACCCGCTCGCGTATATTGGCCAGCGCCTCGGCTTATCGGCCGCAATCGAGGCGGGGGGCGGCGTACCCGGCTGCTCGACACAAAAAACATTCGAGAGAAGGAAAGCAACGATGCCAGCGAGCAAAGCGAAGCTGTTGTTGGGGGTTGTGTTCTCTTCGCTGATTCTGACGGCCTGCAACGACGACGTGACGTCGTCCGCCGCGGCAGGTACCGACAATTCAGCCGATCCCGCCGCTCAGGTGGACAGGCCGTACAACGATCCCAACAGTTATTCGTCGAGCGCGACCGCGTCGCTCGACGCGTCCGCCGCGGTCGAGAAAGCCGCCGTCACCCATCACCAGATCACGCTGAACGGCCACACGATCCGCTACACGGCCACCGCCGGCCACCTCGTCGCGCGCAATCCGCAGACGGGCGCGCCCGAAGCATCGTTCTTCTACATCGCGTACACCGCCGACAACCAGCCCGCCGCGAAGCGGCCCGTCACGTTCCTGTACAACGGCGGCCCCGGTTCCGCATCGGTGTGGCTGCATCTCGGCTCGTTCGGTCCGAAACGGATCCAGACGGGCGACCCGAACGCGAACACCTCGACGTTCCCGTTCGTCGACAACGCGGAAAGCCTGCTCGATACGACCGACCTCGTGTTCGTCGATGCGATCGGGACCGGCTTCTCGGAAGCGATCGCGCCGAACACGAACCAGACGTTCTGGGGTGTCGACCAGGACGGCGGCGCGTTTCGCGATTTCGTGATGCGCTACATCGCCGTGAACCAGCGCAACGATTCGCCGAAATACCTGTTCGGCGAATCGTATGGCACGCCGCGCACCGACGTGCTCGCGAACCTGCTCGAAACGGCCGGCGTGAAGCTCGCCGGCATCGTGCTGCAGTCGTCGATCCTGAACTACAACGCGAACTGCGACATGGCGAGCGACTACATCGGCAACTCGAACAACGGGTCGAGCCCGGTGAGCTGCGCGGGCTTCGTGCCGTCCTACGGCACCGTCGGCGCGTATTACCAGCTCGACAATCCGAACCCGTCGAGCCTGCCGCAGTATGCGGACCAGATGCGCCTGCTGACGGCCGGCAGCTACGCGCCCGCCGTGAACGCGTATCTCGCGAGCCACACGCCGCCCCCGCCGACGCTCGTCACGACGATGGTGAATTCGACCGGCGTGAAGCAGTCGCTGTGGAATGCGGACTTCAACGTGGTCCCGACGTTCTTCGACAACAGCTTCCAGGTGGCGCTGATCCCGGGCACGTTGATCGGCCGCTACGACGCACGCGTGAACGTGCCGTCGTCGAGCCCGCTCGCGGCCGACGGCGACCCGTCGAGCACGTTTATCACGAAGCCGTTCACCGACACGATCGGCAGCTACCTGCCGAACGTGCTGAAGTACAGCGCGCAGTCCGCGTATTCGCTGAGCAGCAATGCGATCAACACGTGGGACTGGTCGCACGACGGCCTCGCGATGCCCGACACGATCCCCGATCTCGCCGCGGCGCTGACGCTGAATCCGTCGCTGAAGGTGTTGTCGCTGAACGGGTATCACGACATCGCGACGCCGTTCTACCAGACCGAGCTCGACCTCGCGCGGCTCGGATCGCAACCGAACCTGACGATCAAGGACTATCAGGGTGGACACATGGTCTATCTCGACGATACGTCGCGTCCGCAGGAGAAGGCCGACCTCGTGACCTTCTACAACGCGGCCGCGCATTGATGCGATGGGCGGGCCTGGCGACGCGCGCCCGTGGCGGCGCCGTTCGCCGGCCGTCGACGACCTCATTCCAGACTGGAGCCTGACATGAAGAAACGTTTCATCGTCGTTGCCGCGGCGCTTGCATGCGCCGGCGCTGCAACATCCGCATCCGTGTCCGCGTTCGCGCAGGCGAGCGACGCCGCCACCCCGGCGCGCGCGCGCCAGGCGCAACTCGGCGATCCGTACATGCCGCCGGCCGCGCGCAAGCCGACCGCCGGCACGCAGACGACGGGCGCCGCGCTGCACGCGCAGGTGGTGCGCAAGCTCGCGCGGCAGTTCGGCGCGGCCGATACGGAGAACACCGGTTCGATCACCGAAGCGCAGGCGCGCGCGGCCGGCCTCGGCTACGTCGCGAACCACTTCCGGCAGATCGACGCCAGCGGCAGCGGCCGCGTGTCGTTCTCCGACGTGCAGCGCTACATGCAGGCGCGCAGCACGACCCAGCAATAAGCGCGGCGCGCGTGGATAACGGGGGCGGAACCCGCGACGCGTCGGGTTCCGCCCCCGTGCACGTGGCACGGCCGTTTCGTAATTGCCGGCCTTTCTCAGTATCTGGACAACGCATTCAAATATTGGAGACGAGTGCGTGCGCTCCTACAATCCGAAGCACATCGACAGCTTCGGACCCACGCATCGCGCGGCGCCCGACGCACACGGAGACACATTCCATGAAGTTCGCCGGGCGCTTTCCTCGGTGCATCGACCGCCGCGTTGCCGCGACGCCCGACCTCGTTCCGGCCTCGCGACCGCGGCTTCACCGATTCCGCTGAACAGCCCGTTCCATGACCAAGATGCCCGATTCCCTTGCTCTCGACGCCCGGCGCGCGACGCCGGACGATGCGCCGCTGACCGACAGCATCGGCGCGACCAGCACGCCGCTCGATCTCGCCGCGCAGCAGGCCGGCACGCAGACGCTGTTGCGCGGTCTCGCGATCCTCGAAGCGATCGCGAACGGCGCGCGCGACATGCGCGCGATCGGCGCCGCGCTCGGCACGACGCGCAGCACGACGCACCGTCTCGTCAGCAGCCTCGTGCAGGCGCGCTACCTGCGGCAGGTGCAGGGCGGTTACCTGCTCGGCCCGAAGCTGATCGAGCTCGGCACGATTGCACTCGAGCAGATGCCGCTCACGGCGGTCGCGCGGCCGCACCTCGAGGCGCTCGCGGAAGCGACGCTGGACACGATTCACCTTGGCGTGCGCGACGGCGACGACGTGCTGTACATCGACAAGATTCCCGGCACGCGCGGCCTCGAGATGCGTTCGCGCGTCGGCCACCGGATGCCGCTCGCCTCCACCGGCATCGGCAAGGCGATGATGCTCGACCTCGATCCGGACCTGTGGCGCTCGCTGTTCGAAGCCGCGCGCCGCGCACTGGCCGGCGTCAATTTCAAGCCGGACAACCGGCCCGAGACGAGCGCGTTCCTGCAGCGCATGGCGCATTACGCGGCCGGCGGCTACACGTTCGACCTCGAGGAAAACGAGGCGTCGATCCGCTGCGTGGCCGCGCCGATCCGCGACGCGTCGGGCGCGATCGTCGCGGCCGTGTCGGTCGCGAGCACGATTCCATACATGCCGCACGACCGGATGGATGAACTGATTCCGCTTGTGCAGCGCGAAGCGCGAGCCATTTCCGCGGAACTGGGCTGGAGCCCGCCGCAGGGTACCCGCAGGATCAAACGATGACCCATTCGACCCGGACTGCTCCGGACGCCAACTCCGCCGCCCCGTCGCTGATTGCGCTCGACTGGGGCACGACGTCGCTGCGCGCGTATCTGTTCGATGCGCACGGGGCGCTGCTCGACACGCGCAGCCGCGCGGCGGGCGTGATGCACGTGCCGGCCGGCGGCGCGCGTGCCTTCGACGTCGTGTTCGAGGAAGCGTGCGGCGACTGGCTCGACCGCGCGCCGGGCGTGCCGA
>NZ_VWWG01000200.1:0-10453 GCF_011753085.1 Burkholderia sp. Tr-862 | reverse complement strand
GACGGTCGCGCCGAACGCGACGGCCGGCTGGTGCGTCATGCGCTGCAGCGCGAGCGCCCACGCGCCCTGCACCAGCGTGTTGACGGTCAGCTTCAGCGCACGCGCCGTTTGTGCGACACGCGTCATCCCATCCGCGTCGATCGTCGCGCGCCACGTGACCATCTCGGCGTCGGCGCGATCGGCCACGCGTTCGGCGATCAGCGTCGGCGCGTCGAGCCGCGCGAGCCGGTCGGTCCAGAAGCGTTCGTCCGCGGCGCGATCGCGGCTGCCGAGCCACGCGATGAAGTCGCGATAGCGCAGCGCCGGGCGGCTCGCGAACGGCGACACCGCATCGGGGTCGCGATAGTCGCGCAGCACGTCCGCAAGCAGCCGCGCGGTGCTCCAGCCGTCGAGCAGCAGGTGGTGACGCGTCCAGACGACGCGCCACGCGTCGTCCGTCACGCGGATCAGCGTGAGCCGCATCAGCGGCGGCTCGCGCCAGTCGAAGCCGCGGGCGCGGTCGGCCGCGAGCCACGCGTCGAAATCGGCGTCGAGCGTGTCGCCGCGCATGCGCCAGTCGAGTTGCTCGACCGGCATTTGTGCATGGCGATGCACGCATTGCAGCGGCGCGGCCTCGTCGGGCATCACGCTGGTGCGCAGGATGTCGTGGCGCGCGACGGAGGCGCCGAACGCGGCCGCAAGCCGGTCGGCGTCGAGCGCCGTCGCGGTCGCGACGAGCTGGTTCACGTAGCTGGCGTGACCGGGCGCGAACAGCGCATGGAACAGGATCCCCTGCTGCATCGGCGACAGCGGATACACGTCGTCGATCGTGCGCCAGTCGAGCGGCGTGCGTTCGATCGCGGCCTGCGTGAGGCCGGCAGCCTGCGCGAGCGGGAAATCGCCCGGCGTCGCGCCGCCGCCGCGATGCGCGACCCGCGACGCGCAGGCATCGGCGAGTTCGCGCAGTGCGGCCGCAAAGCGCGCCGCGAATGCGTCGATCGTCGCGCGCTCGAACTGCGGCGCGCCGTAGACCCAGTGAACCTTCAGCGTGCGTGCGCCGTCACGGTCGGAATCGAGGTACGCATGGATCGCGAGCGTGTTGCCGAGCGGCCCTTGGCGATCGCGCTCGATGCCGGTGCCGCCGAAGCGCGGCACGAGCGTCGCGTCGCGCGGCGCGTCGAACTGGCCGAGATAGTTGAACGTGACGCGCGGACGCGGCACGGCGGCCAGCGCCGCACGCGTCTCCGCATCGCCGTAGTGCGCGAGCACGCCGAAGCCGAGCCCCTTGTGCGGCACCGCGCGCAACGCATCCTTGACTGCGCACAGCGTGTCGCGCGCGGTGGCTTCGACCGGCAGCGTCACCGGATAGTGGCTCGTCAGCCAGCCGATCGTGCGGCTCGCGTCCGCATCGTCGAACAACGCCTCGCGGCCATGTCCTTCGAGTTCGACGCGGCACGACGCGGCGCCGCCGGCACCGGCCAGCGCCAGGGCGAGCGCCGCGCCCAGCAGTTCGATCGTCTGCGTGCGATACGCGGCGTGGGCGTCGGTCAGCGCGGCGCGGGTCAATGCCGCGTCGATCGTCTGCACGACCACGGCCGCATCGGCGTTCGTCGCCGGTGCGTCGGGATGATCGGGCACGAGGTCGTCGCCCTGGGCCATGCCGGCCCAGTATGCGGTTTCAGCGGCGAACGGCGATCCGGGCTGCGTCGCGGCACGCGCCAGGCGGGCGGCCCATGCATCCGCGCGCAGGCCCGGCTGCGACAGGCGAGCCGGCACGCCCTCGCATGCGGCGCGATACGCGGCGTCCAGGTCGTCGAGCAGGATGCGCCACGACACGCCGTCGACGATCGCATGGTGGATCGCCAGATACAGCTGCGTCGAACCGTCCGGCAGCTGCGCCGCGCACGCGCAGGCAAGCGGCCCGCGGCCGAGATCGAGGCGGCACTGCAATGCGTCGAAGCGCGCCAGTGCGTCGGCTTCGTCGCGGGCGGCGACTTCGACGAACGGCAGCGCGTCGTACGGCTTCGCCGCATCGCTCGCGTGCCACTTGCCGTCCGCGCCGCGCGCGAAGCGCTGACGAAATGCGTCGTGATGGGTAAGCAACGCATCGAACGCACGCGCGAAGGCATCGGCGTCGAACGGGCCGCGCACGTCGAACGCGACCGACTGGTTCCAGTGGCCCGGGTGCGGCACGTCGAGCGCGAAGAAGCGCTGCTGCGCGGGCGTCAGGACCGCCGCGGCAGCCGGTGCGGACTGCGCCGGCGTCGGCGTTGTCGTCATTGCAGCAGCGGCGTCCCCGGTCTTCGCGATACGTGCGAGTTCGGCGACCGTCGGGCCGTCGAACAACTGCTTCGGCGTGAAGCGCACGCCGCGCTTGCGGGCGCGCGCGATCACCTGCAGCACGAGGATCGAATCGCCGCCGAGTTCGAAGAAGTTGTCGTCGCGACCGACGTGCGGCGCCTTCAGCACCGCCTGCCAGACTTCGGCGAGCGCCGTTTCGACCGGGCCCCGCGGCGCGTCGCCGGAAGCCGTCGCCACCGGCGCGGCCGCCCGTTCGCGCAACGCCGCGCGATCGATCTTGCCGTTCGCGGTCACCGGCAGGCCGGCGAGCGCGACGAATTGCGCGGGCACCATGTAGTCGGGCAGCGTCGCGCCGAGCGACGCGCGCACGGCGGCCTCGTCGAATGCCGCGCCGTCGCGCATCACGACGAAGGTCGCGAGCCGCAGGCGGCCGTCGTGCTCGATCGCGAGCGTTTCGGCCTGCGCGATCGGGCCGGCCGCGCGCACCGCCGCGCTCACCTCGCCCGGCTCGACGCGATAGCCGCGAATCTTCACTTGATCGTCGATGCGGCCGAGGAACGCGAGACGGCCGTCCGTGCGCAGACGCACGCGGTCGCCGGTGCGATACAGACGCGCGCCAGGCGTGAACGGATCGGGCACGAAGCGCTCGGCGGTTTGCGCCGGCCGGTTCAGGTAGCCGCGCGCAACGCCCGGCCCGCCCAGATACAGCTCGCCCATCGCACCGGCCGGCACGCACGCGCCGAACGCATCCAGCACCAGCGCGCGCGCGTTCGGCAGCGGCACGCCGAGCGGCACGCCGCTCGCCGGATCGCGCGCATCGGCCGCGATCGACGCGGTGTCGCATGCAATCGCGCCGACGGTCGCTTCGGTCGGCCCGTAATGGTTGATCACGCGGCACGCCGGCGCGAGCGCGGCCAGGCGCGCGACGAGCGCCCACGTCAGCGTTTCGCCGCCGGTCACGAGCGCGTGGCGCGGCAGCACGTCGGCCGGCACGCGCGCGTCGAGCAGCGCCTGCAGATGGCTCGGCACGATCTTCAGCACGCCGACGTCGCGGCGGCGCATTTCCTGCGCGAACAGGTCCGGATCGAACGCGCACGCAGCCGGCAGCAGATGCAGCGTGCGGCCCGCGCACAGCGCACCGAACAGCGTTGTGTGGCCGAGGTCCGCGGCGACGGTCGACACCATCGCGAACGACGCGTCCGGCGCGAACGCGAGTTCGTCGAGCATCCCCTGCACGTAATCGGCCAGTGCGCCGTGCGACACGACGACGCCCTTCGGCGTGCCGGTCGAGCCCGACGTATAGATCAGATAGGCACCCTGTTCCGGATGCGGTGCGACGCGCACGCCGGCCGCATGGGCGAGCGTCGCGTCCTGCGCGAGCGTGTCGACGTCGAGCGGCTGGGCGTCGATACCGGCCGGCCACGCGGCCACATCCGCGACGAGCGCCCGGCGTGCGCCGCAATCGGCGGCTGCGGCCGCCAGGCGCGCGGCCGGCTGCGCCGGGTCGAGCAGCACGGCCAGCGCGCCGGCCTTCAGCGCGCCGAGCAGGCCGACGACGAAGCGGGCCGAACGCTCGATGCAGACGATGACGGGCGCTTCGGCCGTCACGCCCTGCAGCTTCAGTGCATGCGCGATGCGGTTCGACGCGTCGTCGAGTTCGGCGAACGTCAGCGACGCCGACGCATCGGCCAGCGCGATGCGATGCGGATAGGCGGCCGCCTGCCGCGCGAATGCGGCGACGATGTCGGCGTGTTCGATGCTCAGCGCGCGGCCGTCGCGCGGCTGGCGCGTCGCCGGCGACGCATCGCACGGCAGCGCGGCCGTCGCGCATTGCGGTTCATGTGCGGCGCACGCGAGCAGCGCCGCATAGCTATCGAGCCATGCGCGCGCGGTATCGGCGTCGATGCAGTCAGTCGCGTAGGCGGCGACGAGTTCGATCCCGTTCGCGTCGTCGGTGAAGTCCAGCGCGAAGTCGAAGCGCGCGGCGAGATCGGGGCCCGGCGTCGCAACCGCGGCCGCGCCCGGCAGCACGCTGTCGTGGCGCGCATCGAACTGCTGCGCGAATTTCACGCGAAGCCATTCGTCGCCGCGCTTGACGGGCGGCTTCACCGCATCGACGACGCGCTCGAACGGCACGTCCTGGTGCGCGACCGCGTCGAGCGCCGCCGTGCGTGCCGCGTCGACCAGCGCGCGGAACGGCAGCGTCGGCGCCACGCGCACGCGCAGCGCGACCGTATTCAGGAACAGGCCGAGCAGCGCGCGTGTCTCCGGGCGCTGACGATGCGCGACCGGCACGGCGACGACCACGTCCGTCTCGCCGGTCAGGCGCGACAGCCATGCGTCGAGCGCGGCCAGCAGCACCGTGAAGACCGTGGCCTGCGCGTCGCGCGCAAGACACCGCACGTCGGCCGCCACCGCGTCGGGCAGGCGGACCGACACGCGTGCACCCTGCAGCGTGCGCGTCGCGCCCGGCTGGCGATCGACCGGCAGCGCGAGCGGGCCCGGCACGTCGCGCAATGCGCCGCGCCAGTAGTCGAGCTGACGCTCGCCTTCGCCGCCGGCGAGCATGTCGCGCTGCCAGTCCGCGTAGTCGGCGTACTGGATCGGCAGCGCGGGCAACGACGGCTCGCGGCCTTGCGCGTATGCGCGGTACGCGGCCGACAGCTCGTCGAATGCGCAGCGCGAGCTCCAGCCGTCGGTGATCGCGTGGTGCGCGGTCAGCAGCAGCCGGTGGCGATCGTCGGCGAGCACGACGAGCGTCGCGCGCAGCAGCGGCCCGCGCGACAGGTCGAACGGCGCGCCCGCGTCGCGTTCGGCAATGCGGGCGGCTTCCGCGTCGCGTGCCGCCGGCGGTTGCTCGCGCAGGTCGAGCGTCGTGATCGCCACCGGCAGATGTGCATGGATGCGCTGCATCACGATGCCGTCGTCGTTGCCGACGAGCGTCGTGCGCCACGCGTCGTGCCGCCCGATCACGTGATCGAGTGCGCGCTGCAGTGCAACGCGGTCGAGCGCGCCGTCGATCGTCCAGTGCGCGGCGATGTGATAGGCAGCGCTTGCGTCGCGCGTCTGCGCGAGTACCCAGAAGCGTTGTTGCGCGAGCGATGCCGCGCGATCGACATGCGGCACATCCAGATCGGCCGGCGCACGGCGCGCGGCGATCGCGGCCAGCGGTTCGCCCGTTTCGCGTTCCGCGCGATCGACGTGCGCGGCGAGCTCGGCCAGCGCCGGATCGGCGAACAGCGAGTCGAGCCGCAGGTTCACGCGCAACGCGGCGCGGATCGCGGCCTGCAGTTGCATCGCGGCGAGCGAATCGGCGCCCAGTGCGAAGAAGTGGTCGTCGCGCGACGGCGTCGCATCGAGGCCGAGCAGCGTCTGCCAGAAGCCGGCGATCTGCGCTTCGGTCGGCGTGCGCGGTGCGTCGCCCGCCTGTTGTTCGGTGTCGCGCGCGGCGGCAATGCGCTCGCGCAGCGCGGCACGGTCGATCTTGCCGTTCAGCGTATACGGCAGCGCATCGCAGCGCACGAACCGGTGCGGCTGCCACGCGGCGGGCAACTGCGCACCCACGTGCGCCTTCAGCGCCGCATCGTCGGCGGCCGCGCGCAGCGCGACGCACGCGATCAGCCGCGTCGGCCCGTTGCCGGTTTCGGCGATCACGGCCGCGTCGGCCACCACCGGATGCGTGCGCAGGCACGCGGCGATTTCCGCGGGCTCCACGCGCACGCCGCGCACCTGGACCTGGTCGTCGAGACGGCCGAGATAATCGAATGCCCCGTCGGCGCGCAGGCGCGCGAGGTCGCCGGTGCGGTACACGCGCGCTCCGGGCTCGCCATGCGCATCGGGAACGAAGCGTTCGGCCGTCAGCGCCGGGCGGCCGTGATAGCCGCGCGCGATGCACACGCCGCCGAGGAGCAACTCGCCGCCCTCGCCCGACTCACCGGCCTCGTCGCCATCAATGCGCGCGACACGCGGACCGATCACGCGGCCGATCGGCAGCGACGCATACGCATCGTTGGCGGCCAGCTCGGGCGTGTCGCCCGGCTCGACCGGCCACAGCATCGGCGAGATCACGGCCTCGGTTGGCCCGTAACCGTTGATCAGGCGCACCGACGGGAAGGTGCGGCGCACGAATTCGAATGCCTGCTGCGGCAGCGCTTCGCCGCCGAACGCGAGCACGCGCAGGGCCGGCGGCACGCCGTCGCGCGCGGCGAGCGCCGCGAATTCGCGCAGGTAGGCCGGCGGAAACGCGGCGACGCTCACCGATTCGCGCACCATCAGCGCATGGGCGGCGTCCGGCGCGAACGGCTGCGGCGGCGCAATCGTCACGCTCGCGCCGACCGCGAGCGGCGCGAGCCAGCATTCGTGCGCGGCGTCGAAATTGACCGACGCGAAATGCAGCAGACGGTCGCCGCCTTCGATCGGCAGCGCGGCCGCGAGCGCGTCGCAATGCGCGGCGAGCGGCCCGTGCTCGACGACCACCGCCTTCGGCGTGCCGGTCGAGCCCGACGTATAGATCATGTAGGCGGCTGCGCGCAGATGCACCGGCACGTCTTCGTCGCCGGCGAACGCGGCGGCATCCGCGCCGTCACCGGTGGCCGACATCGCGTCGAACGCGTGTTCGAACGGCGCGCCGAGCGCCGCGCTGCCCGCCGCATCGACGATCCCGTGACGCAGCTGCGCATCGCGCACGATCCAGTCGAGGCGCGCGGCCGGATGACGCGGATCGAGCGGCACGAACACGCCGCCCGCCTTCAGCACGGCCAGCAGCGCGACGAACAGCTCGCACGAGCGTTCGACGCAGACGCCCACCCGCACTTCCGCGCCGACCCCGGCCGCGCGCAGTTGACGGGCCAGGTGCGACGCACGCGCGTCGAGCGCGCCGCGCGACAGGCGCAGGTCGTTCTGGAAAGGCGCGGCGAGCGCGGGCGCGTCGGGCGCACGGCGCGCCAGTTCGCGAATTCGGTGGTGCAACGCAGTCGGGAAACTCGTCATGTGCGTGAAGTCCTTCGGTCCGGCCGCTTCGGCCAAGTCTCGGGGCCGCAAGGGGCGGCTTCACTGGTGTGACGAACGGCGCGGCCGGTTTTTTACCGTTTTGCGTGCAAAGTCCGAATAGATGCATTTTTTGACGATGCGGCTAAATATTTGCGCGGCCCGTTCGTCTATCAGGAAGGAAAGCCGCAACCGGGCCCGGCCCGCGCGCTGCTTTCGCGTCAGTCTTGCCGTTTCCGCCTGGTTTGCTTGCCCTTCATTTACCGACGTTGCCGATGACAGCCGCCCACGAGCCTTCTTCCCCGCCGTCCCTCGACGCCTCCCCCGGCCGCCCCGCGGCCCGCCTGATCCTCGCGCTGCTGCGCGAAAGCCGCGCCTCGCTCACGCTGGCGCTCGTCGCCTGCGTGCTCAACGGCGTCGCGAGCGTGCTGCTCGTCGCGACGCTGAACCGCGCGCTCGCGCAGCCCGGCGCGGCCGATGCGTCGCTCGCGTGGCGCTTCGCGCTGTGCGCGGTGATCGCGCTCGTCACGCGCATCGTGTCGGGCACGCTGTTCGCCCGGCTGTCGCAGGACACGATGGCACGGCTGCGCGTGCATCTCGCGCGGCGCGTCGGCGCGGCCGAGCTGCGCGACATCGAGCGGATCGGCGCGGCGCCCGTGCAGTCGGTGCTGACCGACGACGCGACCAACGTGTCGATGCTGTTCTTCGCGCTGCCGAACCTGGTGATGCACGGCTCGATCGTGTTCGGCTGCCTCGGCTATCTCGCGTGGCTGTCGTGGCCCGTGTGCCTGCTCGCGCTGACCGCGATCATCGCGGGCTCGCTCGGCTATCACACCGGCGATCGCCGCGCGATCGCGTCGCTCGAAGCGGCCGGCCAGGCGCAGGACCGCCTGTTCGGCTATCTCGGCTCGCTGTTCTCCGGCGCGAAGGAGCTGAAGCTGCACGACGCGCGCGCACGCCAGTTCGTCGACGGCCAGCTGGGCGCCGCGATCGGCGAGGTGCGCGACCACCGCCGCCGCGCGTTCAGCGCGTATGCGGTCGGCGTGGGCTGGATCATCTTCCTGTTCTACGTGTTCCTCGGCGCGGCCGCGTTCTGGCCGCAGCTGGGCGTGCATGCCGATGCCGGTACGGCGGCCGGCTACGTCGTCGTGTTCCTGTTCATGCTGGTGCCGCTCGACGGGCTGCTTAACAACCTGCCGACCGTCAACGCGGCGCGCGTGTCGCTCGGGCGCATCGAAGGCGTGATGGCCGAGTTCGGCGCGCTGCGCACGGTGCCGCCCGCCAGCGACGCGCCCGACGTGCCGCCGGCCGGCGCCGTCACGCTGCGCGGCGTCACGCATGCGTACTTCCACGAGCGCGATGAGCGGATGTTCCGCATCGGGCCGATCGACCTGACGATCCGGCCGGGCGAGCTCGTGTTCATCGTCGGCGGCAACGGCAGCGGCAAGACGACGCTCGCGAAGGTGCTGACCGGGCTCTACGAGCCGGAGGAAGGCACGATCGAGGTCGACGGCCGCACGATCGGCTGGCGCGAGCGCGCCGCGTACCGGCAGCGCTTCAGCGCGGTGTTCAACGACTTCCACCTGTTCGATGCGCTGCTCGGCATCGTCGATCCGGACGATCCTGCGCGCACCCAGGCCGATGCGCGCGCGAACGCGCTGGTCGCGAAGCTCGCGCTCGATCACAAGGTGAAGGTCGTCGACGGCGCGTTC
The DNA here is from genome assembly GCF_011753085.1 of Burkholderia sp. Tr-862. Classification (NCBI taxonomy): domain Bacteria; kingdom Pseudomonadati; phylum Pseudomonadota; class Betaproteobacteria; order Burkholderiales; family Burkholderiaceae; genus Burkholderia; species Burkholderia sp. Tr-862. Next base: position 1,475 of record NZ_VWWG01000200.1, on the reverse strand, counting down.
TCGAACCGCGCGCTGTCGACCGGGCAGCGCAAGCGGCTCGCGCTCGTCGTCGCGTATCTGGAAGACCGCCCGTTCTACCTGTTCGACGAATGGGCGGCCGACCAGGATCCGTCGTTCAAGGCCGTGTTCTACGAGCAGCTGTTGCCCGAGCTGCGCGCACGCGGCAAGGCCGTGATCGTGATCACGCACGACGACCGCTATTTCGATCTCGCCGATCGGCTGCTGAAGCTCGACAACGGTCAGATCGTCAGCGACACGACGCCCGCGCGTTCACGCGCACAAGCGGGTGTCGATGCGCTGAGCGCGTAAGCATGTTGTGAACACCGGCCGCCTGCGCGCAGCGATTGCGGCGCGCGGGCGGTGTCCGGTTCGAAGGATCGGGACGATTCGGAAGAGCCGGAAAAACATGTGGTGCGGCGTGCCCGCATACGCGTGACGCCACGGGAATGTTGCAGCCCGTTCGGGCGGGATGCGGACGGCAACGCGGTCCCCGACCACGCCGCCCCGCCCGCTCACGACGCGCTGCTGCCGTTCAACGCACGACGGCCGGCAGCTTCAGCATCGTATCGGTCATCACGTCGGCCAGCTTCAGCGCCGACATCGGCCCGCCGAACCCCCAGATATTGCGCTCGATGAGCGCGATCCGGTGGTCGCGCAGCGCGGGCACGAAACGCCACACTGGCGAATCGAGTTTCGACGACAGCGGCACGTCCATCCCCGTTGCGGTGACGAACAGCACGGAGAGATCGCGCTGCCGCAGCAAATCGGCGGACGTCACATAGAGCGTGCCTTCCCGCGTCGGCTTCCGCGGCCACGGGTCGAGCCCGAGCGCGCGCGCCAGCCCCGCCGACGTGCTGTTGCCCGTATAGGCCCAGTAGCGGTCGGGCAGACCGAGATCCTGCAGCAGTGCGATGCGTTCACCGCTGCGCCCGGCCGCGCTGAGTCGCGACGCATTGCGGGCGATTCCCGCGTCGAGTTGCGCGTCGACCGCTTTCGCGCGCGCGTCGCGCCCGGTGACGGCGCCGATCGTCCGGAAGATCTCCCGCATCCAGTCGAGCTGCGTGACGGGCACGCCGTCTTCCGACACGTTCGGGCTGAACTGGAACAGGATCGTCGGCGCGATCCGGTCGAGCGCGGCGAAGATCGGCGCATGCCGGAAGCCGACGCCGATGATGAGATCGGGCTTCACCGCGGCGATCGCCTCGAGCCCCGGCTCCTGGCGCGAGCCAATGTCGGTCACGTGCGCGAGCCGGTCGCTCCCGTAGCCGAGCCAGCCCGGATAGAACGCCGTATCGGCCATGCCGACCGGCACGAGGTCGAGCGCGATCACGCTTTCCGCGAACATGAAGTCGAGCGCGACCACGCGTTGCGGCCGCACGGGCATCGTCGCGCTCGCCTGCGATACGACGGGGTTGCCGGCGAGCGAGCGGCCCGGTGGCGAGGCCATGCTGCCCGGCCCGCCGTGCGTGTCGCCA
>NZ_VWWG01000199.1:0-10813 GCF_011753085.1 Burkholderia sp. Tr-862 | reverse complement strand
GGCCGCCTGCCGCCGCGCCGGCAAACGTGCCGACCGGGCCGCCCGTGATCAGGTAGCCGAGCGCGCCGCCCGCGGCCGCGCCGATACCGGCGTTACGTTGCGTATGCGTCATCGCGCATGCGCCGAGTTGCGACAGGACCGCGACGATTACCGCGGTACGAACGAGAAAAGTGGTCTTCTTCATCATGGATTATTGGCTTCCTCCCGCCAGTCACAAGGCCCGCTGGCGGCATTGAATCGGTGAAGCCATCATAGGAAAAGCCGAACGCGCCGGGCAAACCGATTTACGTCGTGTTACAGCCGACACATTATCGAGATATTGCGGGACGCAGCGCGAACCGGGCCCTGCGGCGCCACAACCCGCGCGGGACGGACCCCGCTCAGGTAGAATTACAGGATTAAACCGGCGCGACGCGCCGACACAACCTGACGCCAACCGCATGAGCACCGAACGTAACGACGCCCCCGCGGCTTCCAACTTCATCCGCAACATCATCGACGACGACAACCGCACCGGCAAATGGGGCGGCCGCGTCGAAACGCGCTTCCCGCCCGAGCCGAACGGCTATCTGCACATCGGCCATGCGAAGAGCATCTGCCTGAACTTCAGCGTCGCGCGCGACTACGGCGGCGTGTGCCACCTGCGCTTCGACGACACGAATCCGGAAAAGGAAAGCGTCGAGTACGTCGACTCGATCGTCGACGCGGTGCGCTGGCTCGGCTTCGACTGGCGCAAGGATGCGGTCGATCACCAGTATTTCGCGAGCGACTACTACGACAAGCTGTACGAATTCGCCGAGCTGCTGATCCAGCGCGGCAAGGCGTACGTCGATAGCCAGAGCGCCGACGAAATGCGCGCGAACCGCGGCTCGCTGACCGAAGGCGGCAAGCCGTCGCCGTACCGCGATCGTTCGCCCGAGGACAACCTCGACCTGTTCCGCCGGATGAAGGCCGGCGAGTTCAAGGAAGGCGAGCACGTGCTGCGCGCGAAGATCGACATGGCGTCGCCGAACATGAACATGCGCGACCCGGTGATCTACCGGATCCGCTATGCGCACCACTACCGCACCGGCGACGCATGGTGCGTGTATCCGATGTACGACTACACGCACTGCATCTCGGATGCGCTCGAGGGCATCACGCACTCGCTGTGCACGCTCGAGTTCGAGGATCACCGCCCGCTGTACGACTGGGTGCTGAACGAACTCGCGGATGCCGGCATGTTCACGCGTCCGCTGCCGCAACAGATCGAATTCTCGCGCCTGAACCTCACGTATGCGATCACCAGCAAGCGCAAGTTGCTGCAGCTCGTCACCGAAGGTCACGTCGAAGGCTGGGACGATCCGCGCATGCCGACGATCGTCGGGATCCGCCGCCGCGGCTTCACGCCGGAGAGCATCCACCTGTTCTGCGAGCGGATCGGCGTGACGAAGGTCGATTCGTGGATCGACATGAGCGTGTTCGAAGGCGCGCTGCGCGACGACCTCGACGACAAGGCGCCGCGCTCGGTCGCCGTGCTCGATCCGCTGAAGCTCGTGATCGACAACTATCCGGAAGACCTCGAGGAAGCGTGCACGGCCCCCGTGCATCCGCATCATCCGGAGCGCGGCGTGCGCACGTTCCCGATCTCGCGCGAGCTGTGGATCGAACGCGAGGACTTCGTCGAGAACCCGCCGAAGGGCTATTTCCGCCTGTTCCCGGGCAACAAGGTGCGCCTGCGCTACGGCTACGTGATCGAGTGCACGGGCTTCGACAAGGACGCCGACGGCAACGTGACGGCCGTGCACTGCAACTACTTCCCGGACAGCAAGTCGGGCACGGAAGGCGCGAACACGTACAAGGTCAAGGGCAACATCCACTGGGTCAGCGCGAAGCATGCGCAGCCGGCCGAAGTGCGGATATACGACCGGCTGTTCAAGGAGCCGCACCCGGACGCGGGCGGCGCGAACTTCCTCGAGGCGCTGAACCCCGATTCGAAGAAGATCACGCAGGCCTACGTCGAACCGGGCGCAGGCGATGTCGCGCCGGAAACGCGCTTGCAGTTCGAGCGTCACGGCTATTTCGTTGCCGACCGTGTCGATTCGAAACCGGGCAAGCCCGTGTTCAACCGGATCGTCGGGCTGCGCGACAGCTGGGGCAAGCCGGCCTGACGGCCTGCGGCGCGCGCGGCGTGCGGCGTCGAGCCGACGTCGCGCGATGATGAAAAAAAACCGACCCTCGCGGTCGGTTTTTTATTGCGCGCGCGCCATTCGTGCCATGCGCGCCATCCGCGACATCGAAGCCGCAGCGCTCACGCGCCCGTCAACCGCCGATGCAGGTCCGCGAGCGACAGCGTCGTGCGAAACAGCCGCGCGAGGCTGCGGCTCGCATACGTATCGATGTCGCCAGGCGCCGTCCAGCGATACGCGTCCATCTCGGGAATCAGCGAGCCGTCGCGACGGCTCGGGAACAGCGACGTGCACGTGCAGTGCGCGGGATCGATCTCGTCGTTGGCGACCTGCACCGCGAACAGGTGCAAGTCCTTGTCGTGACGGTACGCGAAGCGGCCGAGATCGACGAGGCGCGCCGGCGCGAACTCGATGCCGGTTTCCTCGCGCAGCTCCCGCAGCGCCGCGTCGACCGGCGACTCGCCGGGCTCGCCCTGCCCCTTCGGGATGTCCCAGTGCGTGGTATCCGTCGCATGCGCGAGGAATACGCGGCCGGCCCCGTCGAGAATCACGACGCCGCACGATACCGTGCGCGGCGCACCGCTGCGCTTCATCGCACCGCGCTCAGCGTTTCTGCAATTGCCACTTGCCCGCGGCGGTCTTGCAGAAGACCGGCTTGAGCGTCATCGACTGGCCCTTCGCGGTGATTTCGGTCGCGATTTCGCGGCAGGTCTTGCCGTCGCTTTCGGACGTCGACGGCGTGAGCTTCGCATCGATCTGCGTGCCGCGGCCGTTGCTCTGCCACGTCGTGGTCTCGCCGTCCTTGCCTTCGTCGCGCACCTGCGCGACGGCCTTGGTCAGCGACGCGCGGTCGGTCTTGCTGAAGTAGGTCAGCGGCGTGTCGCTCAGGAAGCCCAGGTTGCTTTGTGCGTGGGCGGGCAGCATCGCGGCTGCGCACGCGGCGCCGGCCAGCACGCGCGTGACGATGGAAAGGGATGCACGCATCGACATTTGTTCTCCTTGGATGTTCGATCGAACGGCGTGGCGCGCGGCCGGCGAACCGGGGGCCGGCCATCCGGCACGCGCCACGCCCGTCAGCGAGCGAGCATAGCATGCGTGCCGCAAGGAACGCCTTCTAGCGCGCAGCCGACGCGGCCACCGGTTGATATCCGTCAGTCAGCGTGTTCAGGAACGCGATCACGTCCTTGATCTCGGTCGCGTTCAGCGCGGGCGCGTCGCCGCGCTTGCGGTCGAACGGCGGCTCGCGGTTGATGTTCGGCCAGTAGCGCTTCGGCAGATCGTCGTACACCTGCACCTTGCCGTGCACGACCGGATAGAACTTCTCCGGATGGATGTCGCGCTCGACGTAGAAGCGCATCACGTCCTCGAGCGAGTGGTACACGCCGTTGTGGAAGAACGTCTTGCGCAGCGCGACGTTGCGCAGCGACGGCGTGCGGAACAGTCCGCAGAATTCGTCGCGGCCCTTCAGGTCGGTGCGCTCGGGGCCGCACGCGCCGAGATCGTGGAAGCGCGGATCGCGATTGACCGGCAGCGCGCGGTTGCGCGGCACCGCGATCGCGATCAGACCGAAATCGCTGAACTGCGGCGGACCGCCTTCGAGCGTGCGCTGGCTCACGTGGCAACTCGCGCAGTTGCCCTTCTTCTCGTCGTTGAACAGCTGCAGCCCGTGCAGCTCCGCAGGCGTGAGCTGCGCGTGGCCTGCGAGATACGCGTCGTACTTGCTCGTGTACGGATCGAACAGCGCCGGCTGCTGCTGGAATGCGTCGAGCGCGCGCAGCACTGCGCCGAAGGTCGCCTGGTCGTCGGCGAGGACCCGGTCGCCGAATGCGTGGCGGAACGCATCGGCATAGGGTGCGGCGCGAACTGCCTTCGCAACCCGCGCCGGCGAGCTGCTCATCTCGAATGGCGACGTGAGGGGAATGCGCGCCTGCGCATCGCGCGTGTCGACGCGGCCATCCCAGGTCAGCCCACCGGTCGGACCCGCGTCGATGCTTTCGTCACCCTCGTCCGGTGAATCGTGGAAGTGCTCGCTGAACGGAGGAATGCCGCGCAGGTACTTCAGCGACGGCACCGCGCGAAAGCCCGTGCGGTGCATGTCGTCGCCGCCGAGTTGCACCGACAGCGCGTTCGGCGGCCCGAACGCATGCTCGGCGCTATGGCACGACGCGCACGCGAGCTTGCCGGACCCCGACAGCGACGGATCGAAGAACAACTGCTTGCCGAGTGCCGTCATCTGCTTGACGCCCTCGAATACCTGCGCGCGCGTTTGCGGCTGGCTGGCCGGCGCGACCGCCGGAGCGGCCGGAGCGGCCGGAGCAGCCTGTGCCGCCGGGACGACGGGCACGGCCGGCGCATTCGCTCCGGGCCGCGCATCGCAACCGGCGAGCGCCGCGAATCCCGCAATGAGTGTCAGCGTTGCCGCGGCAGAGATCAGCGATCGCGCGGACGCGACGGGTTTCAGAAGGGTGTGCATCGTCGTTCTTTTTGTAGCGGTGGGCAATCGGCCGGAGCTTATGTCAGTTCCGTGACTGTTACATGACGTTCGACCGACAGTTAATCGAAAGCACCCCTACACCTGCCTGTCAAATCGATTCCAGATAATGCGCGCAGCCGGCCGATGCCTCGAAGATCGTGCGCCGGCCCTGCGCCAACCCGGTTCCCACACGCGACAAACGACGAAAGAGAGAACATCGCATGAAGAAGCACGCCTGGATTCGCTACACGCCGATCGCCCTCGCGGCCGCGCTCAGCCTGACCGCCTGCGGCGGCGACGATGTCACGCAACAAGGCCTGTCGGCCGTCAAGAACGTCGTCGTCATCTATGCGGAAAACCGCAGCTTCGACAACCTGTACGGCAACTTCCCGGGTGCGAACGGTCTGCAGAACGCGACGGCCGCGAACTCGGTGCAGAAGGATCGCGACGGTTCGACGATGGCGACGCTGCCGAAGATCTGGGGCGGCCTGACCGCGACCGGCATCACGCCGGCCGTCACCGAGGCGATGACGGCGAACCTGCCGAACGCGCCGTTCGCGATCGACGATCCGAACGGCTTCAACCAGTCGATGAGCATCGCGACGCGCGACATCGTGCACCGCTTCTACCAGGACCAGATGCAGATCGACGGCGGCAAGAACGACATGTATGCCGCATGGACCGATGCGGGCGGCCTGACGATGGGCCACTACACGGCGGATCCGTCGAAGCTGCCGCTGTGGAAGATCGCGCAGCAGTACGTGCTGGCCGACAACTTCTTCATGGGCGCGTTCGGCGGCTCGTTCCTGAACCACCAGTACCTGATCTGCGCGTGCGCGCCGTTCTACGCGAACGCCGACAAGAGCCCGGCGGCCGGCAAGATCGCAGTCCTGAACGCCGACGGCAAGTCGCTGAAGGTCGCCACGAACTCGCCGGCCTCCGCACTGAGCGGCCCGCCGAAGTTCGTCAACGACGGCGCGCTGACGCCTGACTTCTATGGCGTCAACACGATGCAGCCGGCGTACCAGCCGAGCGGCAACAAGGCCGCCACGGGCGGCGACCCGCTGCTCGCCGATCCGGCCAATCCGTCGACGATGCCGCCGCAGACGGCGACCAACATCGGCGACCTGATGACCAACGCGGGGGTCTCGTGGGCATGGTATGGCGGCGCATGGGGCCAGGCGCTGCAGGCGAGCCAGAACGGCACGTCGAACGTGATCTACGGCGCCGATCTGTCGACGCCGAACTTCCAGCCGCACCATCAGCCGTTCAACTACTTCGCGAACCAGGCGCCGGGCACCGCGAGCCGCGCGCAGCACCTGCTCGACGGCGGCGCGAACGGTGCCGAGTTCATCAAGGCGATCGACGCGGGCACGCTGCCGCAGGTTGCGTTCTACAAGCCGCAGGGCAACCTGAACGAACACCCTGGCTACACGGACGTCACTTCCGGCGATCAGCACATCGCCGACGTGATCGCGCACCTGCAGGCAAGCCCGCAGTGGAAGAACATGGTCGTCGTCGTCACGTACGACGAGAACGGCGGCTTCTGGGATCATGCCACGCCGCCGACCGCCGATCGCTGGGGCCCGGGCACCCGCATTCCGGCGCTGATCGTGTCGCCGTATGCGAAGAAGGGCTTCGTGGACCACACGCAGTACGACACGGGTTCGATCCTGCGCTTCATCACGCGCCGCTTCTCGCTGCCGCGCCTCGCAGGCCTGCAGCAGCGCGACGACGCGCTGAAGACGAACGGCGCGCAGCCGATGGGCGACCTGACGAACGCGCTCGCGCTGTCGCCGAACCTGTAACGGCATCACCGCGAACGGGCCGGCCGCGCTGCCGGCCCGGACGAACGAAGGGCGACCCTGCTCACGCGGGGTCGCCCTTTTTCATGCGCCGCCTGCTCGTGCGCGCGCGAGGCCGGCGTCATCGAGCGCGATCGCCAGCCTCATCGCGCCCGCATTCGGCGGCGGCCGCCGCCCACTTGGGCGGAACACGTGGCCGCCGCGCGCTACCACCCGTACTTCAGTTCGACGCCGACGTAGTCCGCGTTGTGCCCGCCGGCCTGCCGGATCGCGTCGCCAACCTGGAAATGCACGGCCTCGACCGCGCCGATCAGGTTCGCGGCGATCGTCCAGTCCGCGCGCAGTTGCACGTACATCCCCGTCCACAGGCCGCCCTTGCCCGCGGTGCCCGGCACCGCGACGTTCGCCTGCTGATAGACGGCGTCGCCGGTCGTCTCGCGCCACTGGAAGCCGAGCGCGCCGAGCAGCGACAGGTTCGGCGCCGGCTTCAGCGTCACCGACGGCTTCACGTGGATCAGGTTCGAGTAGCCCGTGAAGCCGGCCAGCGTGAAGTAATAGCCGTTCGGAAACAGCGGATTGAAGGTGCCGACGCGGCCGTCGTGCGGATGCCGGTCGCCCGATGCCGCATCGACCTGCAGCGCGATGCGCGGCGACCACGGCGCGTCGAGCCGGTAGCCGGCGATCGAGCCGACGGCCCACGCGCCGATCGTGTCGTTGCCGACCGTCCCGGTCTGCAGCATCGTCTCGAGATCCCAGTCGAAACGGCCCTGCGTGCCCGAGTAGCGCAGGTCCCACACGTCGCGATGCTCGGGGCCGCTCGCATCGAGAAAGCGCGCGTTCTTGCGGTTGTACCGCGACCAGTAGCCGGACAGGTCGCCCGGCCCGACCGACTGCCGCTCAAAGCGCACGCCGCTGAACGTGAGATTGCGATTGGACACGTCGTCGAAATCGGACGCGTTGCGGTTCTGTACCGGCTGCGTCGCATAGCCGATGAAGCGCCACTTCCCGTATTCGTAATCGGCCCAGACCGCATCGAACGCCTGACGCACGTTCGGGCCGTCGCGCGCGGCGATGAAGCGCTGCAGGTCGAACGCCATCTCCTGCCGGCCGACGCGAAACTTGAACGTGCCGCCGCCGAGCGCGCCCGTGTAGGTCGCGAACGCCTGCTCGAGATCGAGCGGGTTCCGGTCGACCGGCGACACCGTGTTCTTGCCGAACGCGCGCGCGTCCTGCAATTGCGCGAAGAACTGCCAGTGCTGGCCGAGATGCGCATCGGCATGCACTTCGACGCGCTGGATCAGGTACGTATCCGATTGCGCGGAGCCGATCCCGAACAGCGGCGCGTCGTTGGTCTCCAGCCGCTCGCGCAGGTTCACGCCGAGCGATAGATAGGATGCCGGATCATTGCCGAGCGCAATGTATTTCAGCCCGTCGAGCGGCGCGCGCGGCACGCATGGATTCGCGAGCACCGACCAGTCTTCCTGCCAGCGGTTGAACAGCACCGTCGGCCGCTTGGCCGTGCAGGTCGATGCAGTGGTCGCCGCGGGTGTCGTTGCCGATGTAGAAACCGATGACGCCGTCGAAGCCGGCGCCGGTTCTTGCGCCGGCGTCGAAGTCGATGCCACCGCCGTCTCCACTAACGCCACGTCGGCGCCCGCGATCAACAGCCCCGCCACGATCGACAGACGGGCGGCCCGCTCGAAGCGGCGGCCGTGATGCGTCCGTCGTCTGCCCGGCCCCGGCCCGATCATGCGCGCTCCTGCGTGGCGGGGCTGGCCGCTTGGGCCGCACCCAGCGCAAGCGTCGCCAGCGCGCAGACAGGCGCGAGCAGCGCCGCAAAGCCGACGTAACGGAACCCCAGCGCACCGCCGGCCGCACCGAGCGCGAACGCGACGATCGCCGGCAGCATCTTGCCGAAGCGTGCGCGTGCCGCCGCTCGGGCGCTGTCCGTCGTGCCGGCCGACAGCAGATCGACGACGTCGAGGATCGCCTGCGTGACGTTACCCGTCATCACCGTGTTAGGCACGCCGGCGCGCGCCATCACGCGCGGATGCGCGTTCTGCACGCCCATCGCGAACGTGCCGACGATGCCGGCCACCAGCACCGGCAGGCTGTCGGATTGCGTGACGGGCGTCGCCCACAGGCCGGCCCCGCAAAAGCCGAGCAGCAGCACGGCCTGGACCGTATGCAGCGCGCGCGTGCCCTGCCAGCCGGGCCGCCCGGACATCGACCGCGCGATCAGGCTCGCCGCGACGACGCCGCACACGAACGCGGGAAACACGCTGAGCTTCAGCACCACGCCCTGGCCGAAGCCCGCGATGCCCGCGCCGATCAGCACGAAGTTGCCCGTCACGTGTGCGGTAAACAGCCCGAACAGCGCGACGAAGCTCAGCGTGTCGACGAAGCCGGCCACCGCGGCAAGGATCGTGTCCTCGTGCTTCATCGCGCCGCGCTCGCGTGGATCTCGGCGACGTAGCCGCCCGGGAACTGCACGAGCGCCGCGTCGCGGCCGTCGGATGCGAACGGCGGCACGAGGACGGTCACGCCCGCGGCTTCGGCCTTCTTCAGCGTGGCGGCAAGGTCAGGCACTTCGTAGCCCGTCATCTCGCGCCCGAACGGGTACGGCAGGCTGCCATCCGTCACGAGTACGGTCATCTTGCCGAAGCCCGATTCGATGCGGATGCGGCGGTACGTGTCGTTCGGGCGACCGATCTCGACGCCCGGCGCCTTCAGGTTGTCGGACACCACCTTGCCCTTCGAGAACTTGACGAAATCGTGCACGAACTTGCGCACGCTTTGCGGCGACACGTAGACGCGATTCTCGGGGATGGTCTGCAACGCGTCGTAGTGCGGCGCCTGGGTATGCCAGTAGAGCTGCATCTTCACGCCGCCCGTCCACGCGATGATCGCGTCGCGGCCGATCGGATCGGGGAACGTGTCGACGATCACGTCGGCACCGTGCTCGCGCGCCGACTTCACGGCGACGTCCATGTCGGTCACGAGATAGCCGGTACGCTCGGCACAAAACGGATACGGGATCGGCGTCTTGAAGCCGAACACCGAGATCGTCCCGACCGGCGTCAGCACGAGCTGCGACATCGTCTGGCTCGGCGTCGGCGTGACCTGGAACACGCCCTGCTTCGACTTGGTGCCGCCGAACGTCGCGACGACACTGTCGGTGAAGCGGTCGAAGTCGTCGGGTGCCACGCACACGTGCGTCGTGTCGTACTGCGGACCAACGGCCACCGTTGGCGTAGCCGCGGGCGGCACGGGCGGTTTCGCGAACGCGGCGGGCGCGGCGACGAGACCGCAGGCAATCGTCAGCGCCAGCAGCGCGGAACGAAGGGTTTTCATAACGGAGGTCCTTGTTGTTTCATCAGAGGATGGATCGGCTCGGACAATCCCGGTCATCCGCAGCCATCGTCGGCCGGTTGCCGCGCATCGTCGAGGACGGTCGCGAGCACGAGCGCCGCGATCAGCCCAAGATGCTCGAAAAAGCTGTTCAGCGCCATGAAATGTTCGGCGCCCGAGCGGTTCCAGAAATCGTTCGCCACGACCATCCCGACGAGCGTCAGCATCCCGAGGCTGCCCGCGCCGAGCCACGTGAAGCGGCGAAACACCACGCACAGCGAGCCGCCGATCTCCACCGCCACCGCCAGCGCCGCCCACAGTGCGGGCGGGTGCAGGCCGAAATGCGCCTGCTCCGCGACCGCATCGCCGAAGTGCATCGCCTTGTTCACCCCGCCGATCAGGAACGCAGAAACGAGCGCGAGCCGGACCAGCGATCCGACCCACGCCTGCGACAGGAGCGCGCGAATCCACCCGGGGCTGCACCGGCCGGTCAGGATCGCCATGTCAGACCGCCCAGCACGAACAGCCGAACGCGCCCCAGAAGCCCTTCGCGTCCGACGTCGGCAACGTGCGGCCCCACGCGCTCGCATGCGCATGGCCGTGCATGCCGCAGGCGGTAGAACAACCGCATGCGGCAGCGGCCGCTGCTGCGCGCTGCAGCGGCGCGCCCTCGCGCTGCGTCGCGCCCCACCCGCCATAGCCGCCGTACGCGCGCACCGGCGACCAGTCCGGCATCGCCGGCGGAATCGGCAAATCGTGCGACGCGAACGGCCCGGCGCCCCACACGATCCGGCCGCCGACCACCGTCAGCAACGCTGTCGTGTCGGCGATATCGTCCTCCGCGCACGTGAAGAAATCACGATCGGGGACCATCAGGTCCGCCAGCTGCCCGACCGCGATGCGGCCCTTCTTGCCCACTTCGTTCGAGAACCACGTCACGTACTCGGTCCACATGCGCAGCGCGGTTTCGCGATCGAGCAGGTTGCGCTGCGGATACAGGCGCATCCCGCCGACCG
>NZ_VWWG01000198.1:0-10833 GCF_011753085.1 Burkholderia sp. Tr-862 | reverse complement strand
GCCGCGATGGCCGCGGCCGCCCGTGCGCGCCAGCGGCCGGCGTCCCGCATCGCGGCCAGCGCGCTCGCGACGCTCTCCGGCGACACGAACGCCGGCACGCCGAGCCGGTTCATCGCGTGCGTGACGGCCGGCGCATGCGGGCTCACGAACGCGACCACCGGCTTGTCGGTGCCGGGCAATGCATCGCGCACGGCGCCTGCCATCAGCTCCGGCATGCCGATGCTCGACGAGCCGGCGATCACGGCGACCGCGTCGTACGACGGGCTGTCGGCGAGCGTGCGGATCGCGCGGCGCAACAGGTCGGGTTGCAGGCCCGCGAGCGTCACGTCGATCGGATTGCGGTCGAGCACCGCGTGATCGCCGGTCTGCAGCGCGCGCAGCGCGGCGGCCGTGTCCGCATCGGGCTCGGGCGTGTCGAAGCCGGCCAGCCCGAGGTTGTCCGCGACGAGCGTGCCTGCGCCGCCCGTCGACGTGAGAATCGCGACGCGCGAACCGCGCAGCGTGCGCCCGGCCGCGAAGGCGTTCGGCAGGTCGAGCAGATCGCCGAACGTCTGCGCGCGAATCACGCCTGCATCGCGGAACAGCGCGTCGTACATCCGGTCCTCGCCGGCGAGCGCGCCGGTGTGCGAGACGGCCGAGCGCGCGCCGGACGCCGATCGTCCGATCTTGTAGGCGACGATCGGCTTGCCCGCATGCGCCGCGCGGCGCGCGGCCGCGCGAAACCGCGCGGGATCGCGCAGCCCTTCGAGGTACAGCGCGATCACGGACGTCGCCTCGTCATCGATGAAGTAATCGATGAAGTCGCTCACGTCGAGGTCGACTTCGTTACTGGTCGACACGAGCTTCGACAGGCCGATCCCGCGATCGGCCGCGCGCGACAGCAGCGCGCCGAGAATGCCGCCGCTTTGCGACACGACGCTCACGCCGCCGACGGCGAAGCCGTCGGTGTCCAGCGCGCCGCTCGCGGACAACGTGACGCGATCGGTGAGGTTGACGACGCCGATCGTGTTCGGCCCGAGCACCCGCATCGAGCCGGCCGCCTCCTTCAGTTGCGCCTGGCGGCGCGCGCCGGCCTCGCCGGTTTCGGCGTAGCCGCTCGCGAGCACGATCGCGGCGGCGGTCCCGCGTTTCGCGAGCGCCGCGACCGCGGCGTGCGCGCGCTCGGCGCCGAGCAGCACGATGCCGACATCAGGTGCGTGCGGCAGCGATTCGACGTCCTCGTAGCAGCGCAGGCCGGCAATCGACGGATAGCGCGGATTGACCGGGTAGATGTCTCCCCCGAAACCGTGTTTCTGCAAGTAGGCGACGGGGCGGCCGGCGGTTTTCGCGGGATCGGCCGACGCGCCGATGACGGCGACGCGGGCTGGCCGCATCAATTTTTCAATGGCGTTCATCGGAAGTTCCTGGCGGCGCTCAGCGCACGTTGTCGAGGAAGGCGCGCACGGCATTGCGGTGCTCGCGGCTCGTGTAGCAGATCGCCTGCGCCTGGCTGCCTTGCGACAGCACTTGCGGTGCCGACAGCTCGTAGCTCTGGTTCAGGATCGCCTTGCCGAGCGCGAGCGCGGTGGGCGAGCCCTGGATCAGTTCGCTCGCCCACGCGGTGGCGTCGGCGAGCAGCGTGTCGGGCGTGCTGATCCGGTCGGCGATACCCAGTTCGCGCGCCTCGCGCGCGTCGACCTGGCGGCCGCTGAAGATCAGGTCCTTGGCGGCCGCGAGCCCGACGCGCCGCGGCAGGAAATACAGGCCGCCGCCGTCCGGAATCAACCCGCGCTTGATGTAGCTCCACACGAACGTCGCCGCTTCCGACGCGATCACGAAATCGCACGACAGCGCCATGTCGGCGCCGAGCCCGGCGGCGGCGCCGTTGACGGCCGCGATCGTCGGCTTCGGCATCGTGTGCAGCAGCGAAACGGCATGATGGACGCGCTGCTGGCGCGACCAGCCGTTGAACGCGACCTCGTCGGCCGGCGCGTCCATGCGCTGCGCCATCCCGGCGATGTCGCCGCCCGCGCAGAACCCCTTGCCGCTGCCGGTGACGATGACGGCGCGCACGTCCGGCGCGCGGGCGAGCGAATCGAGCGCTTCGATGAGCTCCGCGCGCATCGCGTCGCTGACGGCGTTGCGCTTGTCGGGGCGGTTCAGGGTCAGGGTCGCGATGTTCGATTGAATCGTGACGTCGATGGTTTGCATGATCTCTTCCTGCGTGGAAAACGAAGCGGTGCGATAAACCGGCGGCGCGTGGCGCGGGGCCGATCCGGTTGCTGCAAGCGTAGCGCGCCCCCACGCGGCTGCCATCGGCACGGTTTCACTGAATGAAACTGTCAGGTGGCCGGTCGTTGTTTCATCCAGTGAAACAGCGCGGTTGCGGCTTGCCGCCAGCCGCCGATAATCGATTTCACCGCGACAGGTGAAAACCAAACACCGATTCGGCGTCGCGGCGCGATCAACAAGACTGGAGACAAGATGCAACACGCCATTGCAACGGAACCGCTCGAGCGAAGCGTCGCCGATCGGCCGGCACTCGACGCGGTATATGCGAAGGTCACGCGGCGGCTATTGCCGTTCCTGTTCGTCTGCTACGTGTTCGCGTATATCGATCGCGCCAACATCGGATTCGCCCATCTACAGTTCTCGCGGGACATCGGGCTGACCGAAGCGGCGTTCGGCTTGGGCGTCGGCCTGTTCTACGCCGGATACATGCTGTTCGAGGTGCCGAGCAACCTGTGGCTCGCGCGGGTCGGCGTGCGCAAGACGCTGATGCGGATCATGGCGTTGTGGGGGCTCGTATCGGCGGGTACCGCGTTCGTGCAGACGCCCACCCAGTTCTACATCGCGCGCGTGCTGCTCGGCGTCGCGGAGGCCGGTTTCTTCCCCGGCATCATTCTGTATTTCACGTACTGGTTCCCGTCGGCGCGCCGCGCGCGCGTCACCGCGCTGTTCATGACGGCGATCTGCGTATCGGGCATCGTCAGCGGCCCGGTGTCCGGTTTCATCCTGAACAACCTGTCGGGCGCGCTGCACCTGAAGGGCTGGCAGTGGCTCTTCGTGATCGAAGGATTGCCGTCGGTCGTGGCCGGCTTGTTCGCGTACCTGTATCTGACCGATCGTCCGGAGCAGGCGACATGGCTGAGCGACGACGAGAAGGCGCTGCTGCTGCGCGAACTCGAACACGATGCGGCGCTGAAGGCATCGCACGCGCACGGCTCGATCTGGGATGCGCTGAAGGAGCCGAAGTTCTATTTCCTGACGTTCGCGTATTTCAGCGTGCCGTGGGCGAGCATCGTCGTGCACGTGTGGGCGCCGAGCGTGATCCGCAAGAGCGGCATCACGAACTTCTGGACCATCGGCCTGCTGTCGGCGATCCCGTACGTGTTCGGCGCGGTCGCGATGTATCTGCTCGGCCGGCATTCCGACCGCAAGCTCGAACGACGCTGGCATTTCATGGGCAGCGCCGTGACGGCCGCGCTGGGCGTCGCGCTGTTACCGGCCGCCTCATCGCAGCCGGCGGCACTCATCGTACTCCTCTGCATCGCGACGGCCGGCTATCTCGGGATGCTGTCGTTGTTCTGGACGATTCCGCCCGCGTATCTGTCGAGCACCGTGGCCGCGAGCGGGATCGGCCTGATCAGCAGTCTCGGCCAGTTCGGCGGCATCGCGGCGCCGTCGGTGATCGGCTACACGTCGACGCACTTCGGCAGCAGCGCGATCGGCCTTTATACGGTCGCGGTCGTGTCGGTGCTCGGCGGGCTCGCGGTCGTGCTCGGCATTCCGGCCCGCGCGATTCGCGAACGCTGACGCCTGCGCAAGCGATTCGTCGTCGCGTCAGCTATCGAGGCGCAGCGTCGCGGCGACGATGTCGTCGCGCAATGCCAGCAGCGCCGCCGACAGGCGCGCGGCGACGGCCGACGGCGCATCGAGCGTGCGCACGCTGAAATTGAGTGCGAGCGTGCGGTGGCCCGCGATTTCGAGCGGGGTCGCGAGCGCGACGACTTCGGGCTGCCAGCTGGCGACGCAGAACCCGTGCGCGCGCACTGATGCGACGGCCTCGTCGATCTCGGCACGGATGCGCGGCCATGAGGTGCGATGCCGTTTGAGCTCGGCGAGTTGCCGCGCCTGGTCGGCGTCCGGCAGCGACGCAAGAAACGCGCGGCCGAGCGAGGTCAGCGCCATCGGCACGCGCTGGCCGCTGACGACGGTGCGAAGCGACGCGCGCGGGCTGTAGCGGATCGACTCCAGGTAGACCATGTCGTCGCGGTCAGGGCCCGCGATGCCGACGTTGATGTGCAGCGACTGGGCCGTCTCGCGCAAGCGCGGGGCGGCGGCCTGCAGCACCGTCGAGCCGCTCCTGAGCGCATGCGCGAGGCCGAGCACCGGCAGTCCGAGCCGGTAGCCGCGGTGCACGGGATCGTGTTCGAGATAACCGGCTTCGACGAGCGTGCGCGCCAGCCGCGTGACCGTGGCTTTCGGCAGACCGGTGAGTTCGACGAGGTCGCCGTTGCCGAGCAGGGTCGCGCCGGAGCCGAACGCGCGCAGCACGTCGAGCCCGCGTTCCAGCGAGCGGTTGGACACCGTCGACGACGGAGCGCGCGCGGCCGTGGCGGGCGAACGGGAAGGGTGGGAGTCACGCATGCGGCATAGAAATACAGGTTCATCAGGGCTTTGTCAAAGCACGCGCGCGGAGCCGCGCCGGCTTCCCATCGCTTGCCGAGCCGCGCGGCAAACGCCGCTTTCAAGTCAATCACAAGGAGCACGCATGAAGGACCGGACAAACTGGCGGGCAGCGCTCGCCGCCGCCGCGTGGATCGCGCTCGGCGCAGCGCCCGCGGCCGCGCATGCGGACGACATACACGTGCTGGCGACGGGCGCGTTGCACGGCGCGTTCGAACGGCTGGCGCCCGCGTTCGAGCAATCGTCCGGGCACCATCTGAAGATTGAATGGGGGCCGTCGTACGGCACGTCGCCGGAGGCCTTGCCGATGCGCGTGCGCAATGGCGAAGCCGTCGACGTCTGCTTCATGATCAAGCCCGCGCTGGAGCGGGAAGTCGACGCCGGCAGGTTCGACCGGGCGACGCTCGAAGACATCGCGGCGACCGGCATCGGCGTCGCGGTGCGCCACGGCGTCGCCGTGCCCGACGTCGGCACGGTCGACGCGTTGCGCCGCGCGCTGTTGAACGCGCGTTCGGTCGCGTTCTCCGAAGGTGCGAGCGGGACCTACATCGTCGGCGTGCTGTTCGAGAAACTCGGCATCGCCGAGCAGATGAAATCGAAGAGCGTGCTCGTTCGCGGCAAGGAGCTGGTCGGCACGGCGCTGGCGCGCGGCGACGCGGAACTCGGCCTGCAGCAGGTCAGCGAATTGAAGGTGACGCCCGGCATCGACTTCGCGGGCCCGCTGCCGCCCGACGTGCAGAAGACGAGCGTGATTGCGTCCGCCATTGCCGTGGATGCACGGGCCGCCGACGCGTCACGCGCGTTCGTGGCCTTTCTGAAGACCGCACCGGCCGCCGCGATCCTGCAACGCAGCGGCCTCGATCCACGTTGACGCGAATGCCTGCGCGGTGCGCTGCGACGATGCGATGAAAGCGACGTCGCACGCACCGCGCGGCGATCACGATGCGGACAACCTCACCGACACGCCCGTCGCCGTATAAACCGGCGTCGCCTTGAACCCGTCGACCGTGACCGTCGAGAACTTCGCCGCGCCCGCTGCGCCGTCGATCAGCGCGATCGTATCGCCGGCCTTCGGCGCATAGCCGTTCACGAACTTCACGTGCAGCGTGCCGCCCGCGACGGTCAATTGCCCGCCCACGCGCAGCCGCCCGCCGCCGTTGCCGTCGATGTCGAGTTCGAGGGTCGCGTTGTCGAGCTGCGTATAGCGCGTCGCGATCGTGACGGGCGCGCTCGCCGCAATCCTGACGCTGCCACCGGCGCCGACGTACACGTCGCCGTTGCCGAACGCCGACGCGGATGCCGCGGCGAGCGTGCCGCCGCCGACCTGCGTGCCGCCTGCATAGCTGTTGTTGCCCGCCAGCGTCAGCGTGCCGGTGCCTTGCAGCGTCAGCTTGCCGGCGCCGGCGATGTCGTTGCGCCACTGGTCGGCCGCGTTGAGCCCGCCCTGCGACGCGTCCATCGACACGATCACGTTGCCGTTGAACGCGCCATAGCCGTCGGCCGCGGCGAACAGGTTCAGGCGGCCCCAGCCTTCCGCATCGTCCATCACCGGGTAGCCGGACTGCAGCTCGGTCGTCTTCAGCACGACGCGTCGCTGGTCGGCGCTGAGGTACGGGAAGCGCGTCTGCAGCAGGATCTCCGCGCCTTTCGGCACGACGGGCGGCGCGTCGGTCGACTCGATCGCGCCGAAGCCGTACGTCAGGCGGCGCGCGAAGGCCGTCTTGTTCGCCGTGTAATCGGCGAACCGGTCGTCGGCCGTCGTACCGGAGTGCGCGAAGGCGGCGAACGTCGTGCCGGTCGTCCCCGTGAGCTGCTGCAGCGCCTGATGGGCCTGGCTGTACGCGGCCTGCGCATCGCTCGCATACGTGCTCAGGTTCGCCGCGCTGACAGCCAGCGCGAGCATGCGGCCGCCGATCACGTCGAGCGGCGAGTGCATGCCGGCGAGAATCCGGTTCTCGCCCAGTTCGAGGCCGCGGCTCACCATCTCCTGGAATCGCTCCGGCACGAGCCACGCCATCGTCATCGCGTCGCGCATCGCTTCGGCCTGGTGGCCGCTGATGAAACCGCCGTCGGTCGCGGGCGTCGTGCTTTCGGCCGGGACGAGCGTCGGCGCGACGACGACGCTCGAACTCCAGCGATACGGCCGCGCATACTTGTAGAAGCGCTTCGACGGTTCGGTCGACGCGTTGTTGCCCATTTCGTTGAGCAGGTCGACGACCTTGCCGAAGCTCGCGTTCGCGCTGCTGCCGACACCGACATTGTTGCCGGCGTCGTTGTACAGCACCGTCGTCGCGTCGGCGGGCACGCTGGTGATGCTGGTGGTCTGCTGCGCGGCCGTGCGCCACGCGCTGGTGAGCGGGCCCATGCCGTCGGTCACGCTGTAGCCCTTGCCGCGCCGGTCGTCGAAGTAGGCGGCGTCGGCCTGCTGCTGCGTGCGCGCGGTCGTTGCGTTGATCACATACTGGACATTGGCCGCCAGCACCGTGTCGTTCAGGATCGTGCCGCACGGCGTGCCGCTGCCGGGCAGGCCCGAGCAGGTCGACGGCGAGATCGCCGGAAACGCGCCGTTGGCCGACGCGCTCACGCCCGCATCGACCAGCATCGTCGACGGCTGCCACAGGTCGAGGAAGCGGCTCACCACGCGCACGGCCGCGTTGGTCGACAGCGTGGCATAGCGCGCGTCGCCGCGCTGGTTGGTCGCGATGTTGTCGACGAAGGCCGGCACGCTCGGCACGGGGGCGCTGTCGACGAAGCCGGGGTCCGCCGGCGGCGCGGGAACGGCCGCGATGGTCGGGTTCGTCGACGCGACGTCGTCACCGCCGCCGCAGGCGACCAGGACGAACGCACTCGACAGCGCTGCGACGTGCAGCGGGAAACGGCTCCGTGATGCCAACATGCAAGACTCCATCCTGAGGGTCGAAGATGGCGGATTGTCGTGGGCGATCGTGACGTGCCGGTTAAGGATTTGTTGCGGGTCGCGGTCGACGCGCGCGAATTCTCACTATTTGGTGAATTCGTGATGCTGAACATGGCGGACGGATCGATCCGGTCGTCGGCGAAGGCCGATAGTGGACCGCGACGCGCAAGCCGCGCATGCGTGCGGCCGCGCGTGCACTGCCGAAACAGGCGACCGGAACCGCGGCGCTCACGCCGGTTGGGCGAGCGGTTCCACGTCGGCGACGCACAC
The DNA here is from genome assembly GCF_011753085.1 of Burkholderia sp. Tr-862. Lineage (NCBI taxonomy): Bacteria > Pseudomonadati > Pseudomonadota > Betaproteobacteria > Burkholderiales > Burkholderiaceae > Burkholderia > Burkholderia sp. Tr-862. Next base: position 2,978 of record NZ_VWWG01000198.1, on the reverse strand, counting down.
GCGGTTTCTGCCCTGGCGCTTGGCCGCATAGAGGGCGAGGTCGGCCTGATGCGTCAGCGCATGCATGGACGGCGGCCGCGCGCGATGGCCGGTCGCGCAGCCGATGCTGACCGTGAAGGCCGGAATCGTCGCGTCGAACCCGTCGAGCTGGTTGCGCTCCACGGCGTGGCGAATCGCTTCGGCGACCTGCTGGGCACCGCGCTCGTCCGTATCGGGCAACACCGCGACGAATTCCTCGCCGCCGTAACGCGCGGCGAGATCGCCGCGCCGTCGCGTATGCGCGCGGATGCATTCGGCGAGAAAGCGCAGTGCGGTGTCGCCTTGCGCATGGCCGTACCGGTCGTTGTACTGCTTGAAGTGATCGGCGTCGATGAACAGCACCGACAGGCTGCCGTCGCTGCCGCGCTGCAGCCGTTCCCATTCGTCGGCGAGCGCGGCATCGAGCGCGCGACGGTTGTGCAGGCCCGTCAGCGGATCGGTGCGCGTGAGGTCCGTGAGCAGCGTCTGCTTGCGCAGGTTGTCGCGCAGCGCGAAGGCGAGCAGCCACACCACAGCGCAGAACAGCGCGCCGATGACGGACGCCGACACGCCGACCGTCCACGCCAGATGCGAGATGCCGGCCAGCACGTCGTGCTCGGCCGGCGCGACCACGGCGATCAGCGGCGTGCCGGGTACCCGCTGGTACGTGTAGAGCCGCAACGTCCCGTCGATGCTCGAGCGCGCGGCATAGAAGCCCGAGTCGCGGCTCACCATCCGCTCGAACGACTTCGACCGGCGCAGGCGCACCATCTGGTGATCGCTGAGCGGCGGATTGCGCGCGAGGATGGTGCCGTCCGCACGCAGGATCGCGCTGACGCCGTGCGGTCCGACGTTCAACCGCGACAGCAGCTGATCGAAGTAGGCGATATCGACGGCGACCACCGCGATCCCGTTGAACGAGTGATCGGGCCGTTCGATGCGCCGCGACAGTGCGATCGATTCGGTGCCGCCGCGCGAACGTGCGCGGTACGCCTCGGACACGTAGAGGCCGACGTTGTCCGAATCGCGATGGACCTTGAAGTAGTCGCGATCGCTGAAGTCCCAGTTGTGGGTCGGGCCGCAACAACCGTCGATCAGCCGCCCGTAGCGGTCCGTCACGCCCATGCCGGTCACGTATTGCGCGGCCGTGCGCTCGAACAGCACGTCGTGACGCAAGCCGGCCTTCAGGCGCACGATGGCGGGGTTGCCGAGATCGGCGGCGAGCGACACGAGCGCGTTGTTGGACGTTTCGACGGTGCGCGCGATCTCGCTGACGAGGACGGCCGCGACATTGCGCGACGTCTCGTGCGCATGTTCGACGACTTCGCTGCGCGCGGCCCACAGCGTCACCGCGCTGATGCCGAGCGCCGCGACCGACATCAGCGTGCCCAGCACACCGACGATCAGGTGGTGGCGACCGGCCCAGTCGGCAATTTTCTCGATCGAAGGGGATGCAGGCATGGCTCGCGCTCGTACGGGAAGCGGGCTGCGACGGCAGCGGCGCTAGTCAAATCCGGGTTAACGGCAGGTGTGCCCGGAAATCGAGGCCGGCATGCGAGGCGATGACTGCGCGGAGCCCGCAAACGTGTGCGAGCGGGGCGCGCCATCAGCGGCGCGCCGCGCAACGACTGCGTGACGACTGCGTAACTGCCGCGGATGACGGCGGCGGCGCGGCTTCAGTCGAGCCCGCCCTGGCACAGGTACTTGATCGACAGGTAATCGTCGAGGCCGTAGCGCGAGCCTTCGCGGCCGTAGCCCGATTCCTTCACGCCGCCGAACGGCGCGGCCTCGCTCGCGAGCGCGCCTTCGTTGATGCCGACGAGGCCCGTTTCGAGCCGTGCCGACACGCGCGCGATGCGGCGCAGGTCCTGCGTATAGAAATACGCGGCGAGCCCGAACGGCGTGTCGTTCGCGGCGTCGACGGCTTCGTCTTCCGTGTCGAACTTGAACAGCGCGGCGATCGGCCCGAAGGTTTCCTCGCAGGTCAGCTGCATGTCGGCGGTGGCGTCGCCGAGCACCGTCGGCGCGTAATAGTTCGGCCCGAGTTCGGGCAGGCGCTTGCCGCCCGTGAGCACGCGCGCGCCGCGCTCGATCGCGTCGCCGACGTGGCGCGCGATCTTGTCGACCGCGCGCGCGTTGATCATCGGGCCGATCTGCGCGGCCGGGTCGGTCGCCGGCGCGACCTTCAGCGCGGCGACACGGGCGGTGAGTTTGGCGGCGAACGCATCGTAGACGCCGGCCTGCACGTACACGCGGTTCGGCGACACGCAGGTCTGGCCGCCGTTGCGGAACTTGGCGGCCATCAGCCCGTCGACCGCCGCGTCGAGCTCGGCATCGTCGAACACGATGAACGGCGCATTGCCGCCGAGCTCCAGCGACAGCTTCTTCAGCGTCGCCGCCGATTCGCGTGCGAGCAGCTTGCCGACGGGCGTCGACCCGGTGAACGTGATCTTGCGCACGCGGCCGTCGGCGAGCCAGTCGGCCACCGCGTCGATGCCGCGTTCACGCGACGCGGCGATCATGTTCAGCACGCCGGGCGGCACGCCGGCTTCCTGCGCGAGGAAGGCGAGCGCGAGCGCGGTGAGCGGTGTGTCTTCCGCCGGCTTCGCGACGACCGTGCAGCCGGCCGCGAGCGCGGGCGCGATCTTGCGCGCGATCATCGCGAGCGGGAAATTCCACGGCGTGATCGCGGCGACGATGCCGATCGGCTCCTTGACCGCACTCAGCCGCTTGCCGCGCTGCTGCTGCGGAATCAGGTCGCCGTAGGTGCGCGTCGCTTCCTCGGCGAACCACTGCACGTACGACGCGCCGTACGCGACTTCGCCGCGCGCTTCGGCGAGCGGCTTGCCCTGTTCGCGCGACATCAGCTTCGCGAGATCGTCGGTATGCGCGACGATCGCCGCGTGCCATGCGCGCAGGATCGCGGCGCGGTCGCGAGCGGGCGTCGCGCGCCAGGCGGG
>NZ_VWWG01000018.1:0-67991 GCF_011753085.1 Burkholderia sp. Tr-862 | reverse complement strand
GGCTGGCTCGACGAGCTGCGCGAGCCGCCGGTGCTGCGCCCGTACGCGTCGCTCGACGACGTGGCGGCCCGCCTGATCAAGACCAATCCGCGGCTCGATCCGCGCCGCGCCGCGTTCCTTGCCGCCCACTGGTCGAAGCGCGGCGACGACGGCCTGTACCACCTGCTGGCGGACCCCGCGCACAAGATGGCGGGCCCGATGCTGTACCGGCTCGACGAGGTGATGGCCGTCTGGAAGCAGGTGCGCGCGAAGGTACTGCACGTCGAGGCCGTCGCTTCGCCGACGCTCGCGTACCTCGCGGGCGACATCCCGCTGCCGGAGTTCAAGGCGCGCTTCGGCGCGTTCCCCGACTGGCGCGAAAAGCTCGTCGAGGATGCAGGCCATATGGTCCATCACGACCAGCCGGAGCAGATCGCGGCGCTGATCGAGGCCTTCTGCGCGTAGGCCGGCGGCGGCAGCGGCAGGGCAGGCGGGCGGCGGAATTGCCGCATTGCAGTAGAATGAAGCTTCACCTGCCATACCGACAATGAACGCTGATCTCCACTGCCATTCGAATGTTTCAGACGGGTTGCTGTCGCCTGCCGACGTCGCGCGCCGCGCCCATGCCGGCGGCGTGACCCTGTGGGCGTTGACCGACCACGACGAGATCGGCGGCCAGGCGGCGGCGCGCAGCGAGGCCGAGGCGCTCGGCATGCGCTACCTGAGCGGCGTCGAGATTTCGGTCACGTGGGCGTCGCGCACCGTGCACATCGTCGGGCTGCACATCGATCCGTCGAACCCGACGCTCGTCGACGGTCTCTATCGCACGCGCCACGGCCGTGCCGCCCGCGCACAGGCGATCGCCGCGCAGCTCGAGACGCTCGGCATCCCCGGCGCGTACGAAGGCGCGCTGAAGTACGTATCGAATCCCGACCTGATCTCCCGTACCCACTTCGCGCGCTTTCTCGTCGAGCACGGCCACGCCGAATCCACTTCCGACGTGTTCGACCGCCTGCTCGGCGACGGCAAGCCCGGATTCGTCCCGCACCGCTGGGCGACATTGTCCGATGCGGTCGCGTGGATTCGCGCGGCGGGCGGCGAGGCCGTGGTCGCTCACCCGGGCCGCTACCGCTATACGCCGGTCGAATTCGATGCGTTCTTCGGCGAATTCATCGATCTCGGCGGCCGCGCGATCGAGGTCATCACGGGCAGCCACACGCCCGACCAGTACCGCGAATACGCGGACGTCGCCCGCCGCTTCGGCTTCGAAGTGTCGCGCGGTTCGGATTTCCACGCGCCCGGCGAGGGCCGCGTCGAGCTCGGTGGCCTGCCGCCGTTGCCGCCCGACCTGAAACCGGTCTGGGAACGCTGGCTCTGACGCGCAGCGGCCGCTTGCCGCACGCGGTGCCGTCGACGCCCGCATCCGACTTTTCCCCCTTTACGTGCCCCCATGTCCCAGTTCTTCAGGATTCATCCGGATAATCCGCAGCCGCGCCTGATCAAGCAGGCCGCGGACATCGTCAGCAAGGGCGGCGTGATCGCGATGCCGACCGATTCGAGCTACGCGCTCGCGTGCCACCTCGACGACAAGGACGCGGTCGAGCGCGTGCGTCGCATCCGCGGCCTCGACGAGAAGCAGCACCTGTCGCTGCTCGTGCGCGACCTGTCGGAGCTGGCCAACTTCGCGATGGTGGACAACCGCCAGTATCGGCAGATCAAGTCGGTGACGCCGGGCCCGTATGTGTTCATCCTGCAGGCGACGAAGGAAGTGCCGCGCCGGCTGTCGCACCCGTCGCGCAAGACGATCGGGCTGCGCGTGCCCGATCACGCGATCACGCTCGCGCTGCTCGAATCGCTGGGGCAGCCGCTGCTCGGCACGACGCTGATCCTGCCGCCGGACGACGAGCCGCTCAACGATCCGGAAGACATCCGCGCGCGGCTCGAGAAGCAGGTCGATCTCGTGATCGACGGCGGTGCGTGTCCGCGCGAGCCGTCGACGGTGATCGACCTGACGGGCGACGAGCCGCAGCTCGTGCGTGTGGGGCGCGGCGCGCTCGAACCGTTCGGGCTCGTGGCCGCGTAAGCGCACGCCGTTCATTTTTGCGCGAGTGCGCTTGTTACAATAACGCGATATGGATGCTTCCCTGATACAGACCATCGCCGTCTACGCGCTGCCCGTGATCTTCGCGATCACGCTGCACGAGGCCGCGCATGGCTATGCCGCGCGCCTGCTCGGCGACAACACCGCCTACATGATGGGGCGCGTGTCCTTCAATCCGATGCGCCACATCGATCCGCTCGGCACGATCGCGATCCCGCTCGCGATGTATTTCCTGACCGGCGGCGCGTTCCTGTTCGGCTATGCGAAGCCGGTGCCGGTATCGTTCGGCAACCTGCGCGATCCGCGCTGGGGCAGCCTGTGGGTGGCGCTCGCGGGCCCCGCCTGCAACTTCGTGCAGGCCTTGATCTGGGGCATGCTGACCATCGTGCTGCCCGCGGCCGGCGTCGACGAGCCGTTCTTCACGCGGATGGCCTACGCGGGCGTCAGCGCGAACCTGGTGCTCGGCGTGCTGAACCTGTTTCCGCTGCCGCCGCTCGACGGCGGCCGCATCCTGGCGGCGCTGCTGCCGCCGAAGCAATCGATCGCGCTGTCGCGCATCGAGCCGTACGGTTTCATCATCGTCCTCGTGCTGGTCGCGACGGGCGTGCTGACGAACTTCTGGCTGCGTCCGCTCGTGAACGCCGCGGCCGGCGTGCTGAGCGCCATCCTGTCTCCCTTCGCCTCGCTTTTCTAACGACAATCATGTTCCCAGATCGTATTTTCTCCGGTATGCGACCCACCGGGTCGCTGCACCTCGGCCACTACCACGGCGTGCTGAAAAACTGGGTGAAGCTGCAGTCCGAGTACCCGTGTTTCTTCTGCGTGGTCGACTGGCATGCGCTGACGACGCACTACGAAACGCCCGAGGTCATCGAGAAGAACGTGTGGGACGTGCTGATCGACTGGCTCGCGTCCGGCATCGATCCGGCGCAGGCGACGCTGTTCATCCAGAGCAAGGTGCCCGAGCACGCGGAACTCGCGCTGCTGCTCGGCATGAGCACGCCGCTCGGCTGGCTCGAGCGCGTGCCGACCTACAAGGAGCAGATGGAGAAGCTGAAGGACAAGGATCTGTCGACCTACGGCTTCCTCGGCTACCCGGTGCTGATGGCCGCCGACATCCTGCTGTATCGCGGCTCGCTCGTGCCGGTCGGTGAAGACCAGGTGCCGCACGTCGAGATGACGCGCGAGATCGCGCGCCGCTTCAACTACCTGTACGGTCGCGAGCCGGGCTTCGAGGAGAAGGCGCTCGAAGCCGCGAAGAAGCTCGGCGGCAAGCGCGCGAAGCTCTATCACGAGCTGCGCAATGCATACCAGCAGGAGGGCGACGACGAGGCGCTCGAGCAGGCGCGCGCGATGCTGCAGGAATCGCAGAGCCTGTCGATGAGCGACCGCGAGCGCCTGTTCGGCTATCTCGAAGGCGCGCGCAAGATCATCCTGGTCGAGCCGCAGGCGCTCCTGACCGAAGCGTCCCGGATGCCGGGCCTCGACGGCCAGAAGATGTCGAAGTCGTACGGCAACACGATCGGCCTGCGCGAAGACGCGGAGACGATCACGAAGAAGGTCCGCACGATGCCGACCGATCCGGCGCGCGTGCGCCGCACCGATCCGGGCGATCCTGACAAGTGCCCGGTGTGGCAGCTGCACCAGGTCTACACGGACGCCACGACGCACGAGTGGGTGCAGAACGGCTGCCGTTCGGCGGGCATCGGCTGCCTCGACTGCAAGCAGCCGGTCGTCGAAGGGATCCTGCGCGAACAGCAGCCGATGCTCGAGCGCGCGCAGAAGTACATGGACGATCCGTCGCTGCTGCGCGCGATCGTCGCGGACGGCTGCGACAAGGCGCGCAAGCACGCGGTCGAGACGATGCGCGACGTGCGTGAGGCGATGGGCCTGTCGTACACCTGAGCTGACGGCATGCGCGAATCCGTCATTGTCGCCGCGGGCGGCCACGTCGCCCAGACCGAGCCGTCGCGCTGGGTCGCCCGGTGGTCGCGGCTCGTCCCGGCGGGCGGTGCGGTGCTCGACGTCGCCGCGGGCGGCGGCCGCCATGCGCGCTGGTTTGCGTCGCACGGGCATCCGGTCGTCGCGCTCGACCGCGATCCGGCCGCGCTGGCCGCATTGCGGGCGATCGCAGGCGTCGACGCGCGCGACGCCGATCTCGAGGGCGCACCTTGGCCGCTGCAGGCCGGCGCGTCGTTCGCGGCCGTGATCGTCACCCATTATCTGCATCGTCCGCTCTGGCCCCATCTGCTCGATGCGGTGGCGCCGGGCGGCGTGCTCATCTACGAAACCTTCGCGCAAGGAAACGAAACGGTCGGCAAACCGTCCAACCCCGCGTTCCTGCTCGCTCCGGGCGAGTTGCTGGACGCGGTGCGCGGCCGCCTGCGGGTGGTCGCCTACGAGGACGGATTCGTCGCCGGGCCGCGCGAAGCGTTCGTGCAGCGTATCTGCGCGGTACGTGAGGGCGCGACCCCGACGGCGGGGGCGGGAATTCCACGTTACGAACTGCCCGCCTAATCCGCTACAATCTCAACGTTTACCGGTACATCAATCAATCGCGTTTCATGGCTAACGGCACCCAAGACGGCATTCAAATCCGCGGCAGCATCCCCGCGATCGTCACTCCGATGCTCGAAGACGGCAGTCTCGATCTGCCGGCGTTTCGCAAACTGATCGACTGGCACATCGCGGAAGGCACCGACGCAATCGTCGTGGTCGGCACGAGTGGCGAGTCGGCAACGCTCAACGTCGAAGAGCACATCCTGATGATCCGCACGGCGGTCGAGCATGCGGCGAAGCGCATCCCGATCATCGCGGGCGCGGGCGGCAATTCGACCGCGGAGGCGATCGAACTGACGAAGCACGCGAAGGCCGTCGGCGCCGACGCGACGCTGCAGGTCGTGCCGTACTACAACAAGCCCACGCAGGAAGGGATGTACCGGCACTTCAAGTCGATCGCCGAAGCGGTCGACCTGCCGGTGATCCTGTACAACGTGCCGGGCCGCACGGTCGCGGACATGGCGCACGAGACGACGCTGCGACTCGCGCAGGTGCCGGGCATCATCGGCGTGAAGGAAGCGACGGGCAACATCGATCGCGCCGCGCACCTGATCAAGGCCGCGCCGAAGCATTTCGCGATCTACAGCGGCGATGATCCGACCGCGATCGCGCTGATGCTGCTCGGCGGCCACGGCAACATCTCGGTGACGGCGAACGTCGCACCGCGCGCGATGAGCGACCTGTGCCGCGCGGCGCTGGCCGGCGACGTCGCCACGGCGCGCGCGCTGCACATGAAGCTGCTGTCGCTGCACAAGAACCTGTTCATCGAGGCGAACCCGATTCCGGTGAAGTGGGCGCTGCAGGCGATGGGCAAGATGCAGGGCGGCATCCGCCTGCCGCTTACGCCGCTCGATGAGCGCTGTCACGATGTCGTGCGTTCGGCCCTGGTCGAGGCCGGCGTCCTCGCCTGATGCACAGGCGGCCGCGTCCTGCGGCCGCCGGCACCCCTCATCAACCCGCACCGGCCGGCTCCGTCCGGCGCCGCTCCTGACGAGCGCTCTAGCAAGACGAAGGATTTCATGAAACGTTTCGCCTTTTCATCTCGCGCCATCCAGGTTTCGGTGGTGGCGCTGGCGCTGGGCGCACTCGCCGGCTGCGATACGCTGAACGACTATCTGGCTCCTGACCGCGTCAACTACAAGAACACGGGTTCGGCGCCGCCGCTCGCGGTGCCGAGCGACCTGAAGCCGGTGCCGACGACCCAGCAGTTCGTCGCGCCGCCGAGCAACGCAGGTCTCGGCACGCTGCCGCCGCGGGCGACGACGGCCGCCGGCAACGCGACCGATGGCGTCCCGAGCGCGCAGGATCCGCTCGGCATGCATATCGAGCGCGACGGCGATCGCCGCTGGCTCGTCGTGGACGGGCGCACGCCCGAGCAGCTGTGGCCGATCCTGAAGGAATTCTGGCAGGAGAACGGTTTCTCGCTGAAGACCGACGCACCGTCGACCGGCATCATGGCCACCGACTGGGCCGAGAACCGCGCGAACATTCCCGACGACTGGTTCCGCCGCACGATCGGCAAGGTCATCGACTTCGCGTACTCGTCCGGCACGCGCGACCGTTTCCGTACGCTCGTGAACCGCACGTCGAACGGCAACACCGACATCTCGATCACGCACAGCGCGATGGAGGAAATGATGGTCGGTCCGCAGGGCGGCACGTCGTCGCGCTGGGAAGAGCGTCCGCGCAACCCGGTGCTCGAGGCCGTGTTCCTGTCGAAGCTGATGCAGAAGTTCGGCCTGAGCGACGCGCAGGCGAAGCAGCTGCTCACGGACGCGCGTCCGGCGACGGCGCCGGCGCAGGTCGGCGACGCGAGCAGCGGCGCCGCGACGCTGCAACTGGCTGAGTCGTTCGACCGCGCATGGCTGCGCGTCGGCCTCGCGCTCGACCGCACCAATTTCGCGGTCGACAATCGCGATCGCGAGAAGGGCCTGTACACGGTCCGCTACGCGAACACGATGGAAGAGCTCAAGCGTGACGGGCTGTTCGGCAAGCTGTTCTACGGCGGCCCGGCGGCGGCCAAGCCCGGCAAGGAATACCTGGTCAACGTGCGCGCCCAAGGCAGCGGCACGCAGGTCGCGGTGGTCGACGCCAGCGGCAAGGTCGACAACTCGTCGGACGCGCAGCGAATCATTTCGCTGCTGCACGCCGAACTGAACTGAACGCGTGCGCTTCGCCAGCCTCGGTAGCGGCAGCGAAGGCAACGCACTGGTCGTCGAGGTCGCGAGCGGCACGACGACCACCCGCGTGCTGCTCGACTGCGGTTTTTCAGCGAAGGAGGTCGAGCGCCGCCTCGGCCGCCTGAATCTCGGCATCGACGATCTCGATGCGATCCTCGTCACCCACGAACACAGCGACCACGTCGGCAGCGCGTTGACGCTCGCGCGGCGCGGGTCGCTGCCGCTCTATATGAGCTGGGGCACGGCGCGTGCGGTCGGCGCGGACGAGGCCGATGTCGATCTCCACGTGTTGTGGGGCGACGAGACGGCCGCGATACGCGATCTGGCCGTGATGCCCTATACGGTGCCCCACGACGCGCGGGAACCGCTCCAGTTCGTCTTTATGGACGGTTGCCGCCGGCTCGGCGTGCTGACCGACGTCGGGATGGCCACGCCGCACATCACGACTGTCCTGAGCGGCTGTGACGCGCTGGTGCTCGAATCCAACCACGATACCGCGATGCTGGCCGGGAGCCGCTATCCGCAGTCGCTGAAGGCGCGGATCGGCGGCACTCACGGCCACCTGAGCAACGATGCCGCCGCCGACATCCTCGCGTCGCTCGAACGCAGCCGCCTCCAGCATTTGGTCGCGGCGCACCTGAGCCAGCAGAACAATCGGCCCGAGCTGGCCCGCCAGGCGTTGGCCGGCGTGCTGGGAACGGACGGGGAGGAGGTGGTCGTGGCCACGCAGGACGCGGGCTTCGACTGGCTGACGCTCGGTTGAGCGGCCGCAAGGGGCGCAAGAGGGGCAGGGCGGCGTCTTGGCCGTCCTGGCTGCCGGGCGCGACACGCGGAACCGACAGACACAAAAAAACCGGCCCAAAGGGCCGGTTTTTTTTCAGCTGATGCTGAGGCTTACTGGCTTGCGCCCGAAGCCGGAGCAGCCGTCGCTGCCGAAGCAGCCGACGCCACAGCAGCAGCTGCATCGCTCGCAGCAGCCGAAGCCGACGAAGCAGCAGCCGAAGCGTCGCTCGCAGCACCAGCAACTGCCGAAGCAGCCGACGAAGCAGCAGCCGATGCGTCGCTAGCAGCCGACGAAGCAGCTTGATCAGCGCTCTTGTTGCAAGCAGCCAGTGCAACAGCAGCCAACAGGGAAGCTACGAGGAGGGATTTCTTCATGATCACGTCCTTTTATGGTTAAAGGTAAGCAACAGCGCGAAACAATACCGGTAATGTGCTCCAACACCGACCTGGGCCGCTGGTGGAGACGCACTTCTAGAGCGTGAATCTTCCCTACGGCTTGGGCGGAAATTATATGCACTTTCCTATCGACCGTCGACAAATGCGGGGTCAATACGTTGTCTTTCCCATACAGAATTTGATCTGCACGGGCATACGGGGCAACTCACTAAATCCGGTTTCCGACCCGTATCCAGCCCGCACAATACCACTCGTGCAGCAAGGCTGTCATGGAGGGAGCCCGGGAGAGTGTTACAAACCGTTTCGCCTCCATATGGCGCAGATTGGCCAGTTCGGGCAGCCATTCGCCGGCTTGCTCGAGCGGTTCTTCTTCACCATTAATGAAGTACGATCGCGCGTTATACATCAATGCGGCCCTTCTGTCGAGATATACGCCTCGGCGTGACGCCTGCGTGACGAACGCCGCCTCGGACAGCGGGCGTGCCGGCGGCTCGAATACGACGCTCGGTTTCGGCTCGCTCAGGTAGCAGCCGAGGAATTCGGCGACGTCGCGCTTGCGCCAGCGGATCGCATCGACGATCTCGGCTACGCGCTCGACCATCGCCGGCGGCAGTTGCGCCGGCGCGTCGACCGCCGGCTGCTTCGGGTCGCGGTAGAGTGCGTCGCCGCGCTCGTCACGCAGGCCGCCGCGTTCCGCGAGGTAGTACAGGAATTGCGCGCCCAGTTCCCCGGCGGACGGTGCCCGAAAGCCGATCGAGCAGGTCATGCATTCGCCTTCGGCCACGCCGTCGTGCGCGATGTGCGGGGGCAGGTACAGCATGTCGCCCGGCTCCAGCACCCACTCGTCGCTCGGCTCGAAATGCTCGAGGATCTTCAGCGGCACATCCGGCTGCAGCGACAGGTCTTTCTGCGCGCCGATGCGCCAGCGGCGCCGGCCCTCGACCTGCAGCAGGAACACGTCGTACGAGTCGAAGTGCGGGCCGACGCCGCCGCCGTCCGTCGCGTACGAAATCATCAGGTCGTCGAGGCGTGCGTCCGGGATGAAGCGGAAGCGGTCGAGCAGCGCGCGGGCCGCGTCGACGTGCAGGTCGAGCCCCTGCACGAGCAGGGACCAGGACTTGCGCGACACGGCGGGCAGCGCGCCCGGCTCGAATGGGCCGTGCGCGAGTTGCCACTTGTTACGAAAATGGGTGATCAGTCGCGATTCGGCGTCATAGTCGGCCGCCAGTTCGAATAGCGCGTCGCGCGTGACCGGCGGCTTCACGCCGGGGATCGCCTGGCGGATCAGCAGCGGCTTCTTCTGCCAGTAGCGGCGCATGAATTGCGCCGGCGAGAGACCGCCGAGCAGCGGTGTGGGAAGATCGGAAGGCGGCGCGCCGAACGGGGCGGCAGCGGCATCCCGCGGTTCGGCTTGAGACCGGTTGCGCATCGTATAATGAGACTTGTATTTGGGAGAATTGGATGAAAATCGCAAAAAACACCGTCGTGTCTGTCACTTACAAGCTGTCGGATGCACAAGGCAATCTGATCGAGGAAAGCGACGAGCCGATGGTCTATCTGCACGGCGGCTATGATGGCACGTTCCCCAAGATCGAGGAACAGCTCGACGGCCACGAGCCCGGTTACCAGGCGCAGATTCAGCTCGAGCCGCAGGACGCGTTCGGCGACTACGATCCCGAACTCGTGAAGATCGAGCCGCGTGATCGTTTTCCCGAGCCGCTCGAAGTGGGCATGCAGTTCGAAGGCACGCCGGAAGACGGCGACGAGGAAGTGGATTCGCTGATCTACACGGTCACCGATGTCGCCGAAGACAAGGTCGTGCTCGACGGCAACCACCCGCTCGCGGGCATGGCGCTGCGTTTTGCGCTCACGGTCAAGGACGTTCGCGAAGCGACCGAGGACGAGATCGAGCATGAGCACGCGCACGGCGCGGAAGGCCTCGAAATCGTCGACGAGGACGAAGACGAGGACGGCGACGGCGACACGCCGTCAGGGCGGACTCTGCACTGAACTGGCGGGCAGGCCGGGCGCCGGCCCTGAAGCAGGGGGCGGCGCACCCGGCGTCGTGCCGTCGCCTTGCAGCGGCGGCGCGACCGACGACGAGTCGGGCAGTGCCGGCAAGGCCGGAATTTCCGGCATCTGCGGCAGCGGCACATCGTCGCGCGGCACGGCTGGCAGTGCGGGCGGGATCGGCAGGTTCTTCGGCACGTCCTGAAGGCTCACGTTGAAGATCGTCTGTCGTGCCGGCGACACGCTCACCTTCACCCACTGATTCGCCGGATGACGCGGTCCGATCGCGACGCGCGTCACATTTCCCACCAGCACACCGTCGTCCGCATGCAGCGGGCGATCGATCAGGAAGCCGTTCGCAAGCGGCTCGCTGCTCGCGTGCATCACCAGGATCGGGCCGCGGAAAGTCGCCGCCGCCTTCACCAGCGTTCGTTTCAGCTCGCGGAAGCCATCGCGGATGCGCGGCCGGTTGAAGCGCAACCACGCAAAGCGTTCGGCTCGCTCATAGCGATCGAACTGCGGATCGCCTTCGAAAATCACCACCATTGCGCGCGCTTCGCGCCGCTTCGCATATTCGGCCGCATGGTCGATCCAGAAGCCGTTCGCGATGATGCGGTCCTCGAATTCACCGTTGCGGCCGCCCGCCGTCAGGTAATGGTTGTTCGGCGCCGGTGCGTTCAGCGCGACGTAGACGACGTCGTCATGCATCCAGCGCGCGTTTTCGCGATATGGCCGGAACCGGGCGACTTCGCTTTCGCGGGTGATCTGAAGTGCGCCGGGGTCGGGCAGCGCCGCGTCGGCAAGCAGCGTCTGCCGCAGGAAGTCCAGACGTTCGACCGGATCGTAGCCGCCGCCGGCCGCGGTGTTGCACGTCACCCAGTCGTCGTGGCCGGGAATGAACACGAGCGGCACGCGCGACGCGTCCAGGATCGCGCCGCGCTGCGTATACAGCGCGTCGCGGCACGCTTCCTTCGTGCCCTTGATGTCGCCTGCATAGACGACGAAAGCCAGATTGCGCTCGCGCGCGATCGATTCGAACAGTCGCTGCGCGGCCGGTTCGTCGGCCGGCGCGGCGATCACGCCCGATACGATCGCGAACGAGTAGGGTGCGGCGGCACGCTTGGGTGGCGCGGCCAGCGCGCCGGCCTGCGCCAGCGCGAGCACCGCCGCGATCAGCGCGGCGGCGGCGGTGCGGGCCGACCGGCCCGGCGGGAGGCGTTTATGCGTGCCCGTCGGCATCGTGCGAGCGGACGAGCGTGCGCAGTTCGTACAGCAGGTCGAGCGCGTCGCGCGGCTTGAGGTCGTCGGGATCGATATCGCGCAGCTTTTCGAGCGCCGGATGCGGGATGGCGGACACGGCCGGCGCATCCGCGCATTCGAGTTCGTCGGCTGCGGCGGGCGGCGCGCTGAAGAGGTCGAGCTGTGGCGTGTGCTGCGTGGCCGACTGCTGTTCAAGATGCGCGAGATGCTTGCGTGCGGCACGGATCACCGGCGCCGGTACGCCCGCGAGCTGCGCAACCTGCAGCCCGTAGCTCTGGTTCGCCGGACCTTCGTTGACCGCGTGCAGGAACACGATGCCGTGGCCGTGCTCGACGGCCGACAGGTGGACGTTCGCCGCTTGCGGGAATTCGGCCGGCAGTTGCGTCAACTCGAAGTAGTGCGTCGCGAACAGCGTGTAGCAGCCGTTTTGCGCCAGCAGGTGACGTGCGATGGCCCACGCAAGCGCGAGGCCGTCGAACGTCGACGTGCCGCGGCCGATTTCGTCCATCAGCACGAGGCTTTGCGGCGTCGCGTCGTTGAGGATCGCGGCGGCTTCGGTCATCTCGACCATGAAGGTCGAGCGGCCGCCGGCGAGGTCGTCGGCCGCGCCGATCCGCGTGAAGATGCGGTCGATCGGGCCGAAGCAGGCCGACTTCGCGGGCACGTAGCTGCCGATATACGCCATCAGCGCGATCAGCGCCGTCTGGCGCATGAACGTCGACTTACCGCCCATGTTCGGGCCGGTGATCAGCAGCAGCTTGCGCTCGACGCCGAACCGGCAGTCGTTCGCGATGAACTGCTCGACCTGCGCTTCGACGACCGGGTGGCGACCCTGTTCGATCTCGATGCCGATTTCGTCGGTGAAGGCCGGTGCGACCCAGTCGAGCGTGCGGGCACGCTCGGCGAACGCGGCGAGCACGTCGAGCTCCGCGAGCGCCGACGCGACGCGCTGGCATTCGGGAATGAACGGCAGCAGCGCCTGCAGCACGCCGTCGTACAGCGCGCGCTCGCGGGCCAGTGCGCGCTCCTGCGCGGACAACGCCTTGTCCTCGAAGGTCTTCAGTTCGGGCGTGATGTAGCGTTCGGCATTCTTCAGCGTCTGGCGGCGGCGATAATCGTCGGGCACCTTGTCGGTCTGGCCGCGCGTGACCTCGATGTAAAAGCCGTGCACCTTGTTGTATTCGACGCGCAGGTTCGCGATGCCCGTGCGGGTGCGCTCGCGCGCCTCAAGATCGATCAGGAACTGGCCACAGTTCTCCGAGATGTCGCGCAGTTCGTCGAGCTCCGCGTCGTAGCCGCGCGCGATCACGCCGCCGTCGCGTACCATCGCGGCCGGCTCGGGAGCGATCGCGCTCGTCAGCAGGTCGAGGCATTCGGCGGGCGGCGCGAGCGCCGCGTCGACGCGCGTGAGCGCATCCGCGTTCGCGACGATCGCGCTGATGCGCTCACGCAGTGCCGGCAGCGCGGCGAACGTATCGCGCAGGCTCGACAGGTCGCGCGGCCGCGCGGACAGCAGCGCGAGACGCCCGGTGATCCGTTCGACGTCGGCGATCTGACGCAGCGCGCTGCGCAGTGCGTCGAGGCTCGCGTCCGCGGGCGCATCGAGCAGGGCGCCGATCGCTTGCTGGCGCGATTGCGCGGCGACCGACGCGCGCGGCGGGTGATGCAGCCAGTGACGCAGCAGGCGGCTGCCCATCGTCGTGCAGCACGTGTCGAGCAGCGAGTACAGCGTCGGCGATTCGGTGCCGCGCAGCGTTTCGGTCAGCTCGAGGTTGCGGCGTGTCGCCGGATCGAGCCCGATGTATTCCGTTTCGTTCTCGACCTTCAGGCTGCGCACGTGCCGCAGTTGCTGGCCTTGCGTGGCCGCCGCGTACAGCAGCAGCGCGCCCGCGGCGCCGCATGCGCTCGTCAGCGAATGCGCGCCGAAGCCGTCGAGGCCCGCGACGTCGAGCTGGTCACACAGGCGCTGCGTGCCCGATGCGATGTCGAAGTGCCATGCCGGCACGCGCTTGATCGCGCCGGCGCCCGCGGGCACTGCGTCGGTTGCGCCATCCGCCGTCAGGATCTCGGCCGGCCGGATGCGTTCGAGCGCGGCGCCGAGCTGGTCGGGTTCGATTTCGGCGAGCCGCAGTGCGCCGCTCGCGAGGTTCAGCCACGCGAGGCCGATGTTGACCGCGACGCCACGCTTGTTGTGGCCCGTGCACATTGCAAGCAGGTAGACGTCGTTCTTGTCGGACAGCAGGGCGGCATCGGTCAGCGTGCCGGGCGTGACGACGCGCACGACCTTGCGCTCGACCGGCCCCTTCGACGTGGCCGGGTCGCCGATCTGCTCGCAGATCGCGACCGATTCGCCCATCTTCACGAGCTTCGCCAGATACTGTTCGACCGCGTGGTGCGGGACACCGGCCATCTTGATCGGCGTGCCGGCCGATGCGCCGCGTTGCGTGAGGGTCAGGTCGAGCAGGCGCGCGGCTTTCTCCGCGTCTTCGAAGAACAACTCGTAGAAGTCGCCCATCCGGTAGAAGACGAGCGTGTCGGGGTGATCGGCCTTGATGCGCAGGTACTGCTGCATCATTGGAGTGACGGGTGCAGGTGCTGCGGTGGGATGCGTGCTCATGTGACCGGGAAAAAGTTGCTTTGGCTGCCCGAGTTTACCAGCGGGCCGGACGCACCCGCGCGAAGTTCACCGTTTGGCCAGTTGGCGGTATCGAGAGTCCGCGGCGACCAGTGTTCCTGTCCCAACTCGTGGGCTTAGCGCTGCTGGCACAACCCGTGACATAGTGCTAACCCCGACACGCCAGTTGTGGTAGACCGCCTAGATTATGACTGTTCGGGTTCGTCGATCGCCAGGGACGCATCAGGGGGCGGTGTGCTTCTTGAAATTATCAATCACGGTTCAGCGAGGCTACAAATGAGACCAGAGTCACGCGCAAATGCTTACGCGATCATGGGTCTGGGATCTACCTTGCTGGGTAGCTATGCATTGGAGCGCGCTATTGCGTACTTTGGCATCACTGGTGATTCAGTAGGAGGAATAGCGTTTGGGGGCGCGGGTATTTGTTTATTCGTTGTTGCGGTTGCCCACTTCTACATGGGAATTGGATACAGATTTGGTCGCCTTGAAGCAGTCGAAGGAAGCCTGGAAAGTGCGACCTTGAAAGCAGGGGTGGGTGTTGTTGCTAAGGCGGTTAAAATTCGTTTCTTGCGAAGGCCGGATGCTAAAAATTCGATTTCAGAACAAGGCACTCGCTACATCTTCTTCATCGGTAATGGCCGACCCTGGGTTTGCCCAGAGTCTAGGTTCTTGATGGACTGAGCTTATGGCTCCTCAAAACTGCAGGCGTAAGTCTTGGCGTAGGTTTTTGCGCTGACCCGTGTCAGATAAGGCGCAGGTACTGCTGCATCATTGGAGTGACGGGGGCAGGTGTTGCTGCTGGTTGCGTGCTCATGTGACAGGGAAAAGTTGCTTTGGCTGCCCGAGTTTACCAGCGGGCCGCACGGGACCGCTCGAAGTTCGCCGTTTGGCCAGTTGCCGGAGATCACGACCGGCGGCTGCCGGCCATGAACAGTCACTCGACGCGAGCATCAGGATCGCCGACAATCCACAATGCCCAGCCTTATCTTGCGTGCAAAACTTTGAACAGCAAAATAGGCAAACTGCACAAATCGAAAAACCGCGATGACGACAGTGTTCGTAGACACGACCGAAATTACAGACTGGCCCTCCCTTCATCGGGTATTCTCGCGAATCTTTGGCTTCCCCTCGTTTTACGGCAATAACCTAGATGCGCTGATTGACTGTTTGGGTTACCTCGATGAGCCCGAAGCTGAGATGACGCGGGTCCACGTTAGACCCGGGGGCACATTGACGATACAGCTCGGTTCTGTCAACAGTTTCAGGAAGCGCTGTCCGGATCAATTCGCAGGTTTGCAAGACGCGTGCGCTTTCGTGAACTGGCGTCGTGCGCGCGAGCACGGAGGTGCTGTGGTCGCACTGTCTTACAACGACTGACGCAAGAGGCAGCGGCCGGCCAGGATCGGTCGTTCGACGACGCCGCCAAAATCGTCGACAATCGGCACGCGCCAGCATGTCTTGAGAATCCGTTGGTTCACTGCGGGCATCTGTGGCGATCGCCGCAACACGGAGGAGACAATGAAGAACCTAGCGGACCAAATTTTCGTTGGAGAATAATAATGATTTTAGTTATAAAACAACGGGCCTTCGCGGTTGGATTGATTCTGCTTGCAATGATGGCTTGCACGAGAGCCGAAAACCCGGTTCCAGCGAATCTGGTTGGTATCTGGGCGACAGAGAACTCGCAGTTCAGAGGCGAGGCACTATGGAAAGGCGACGCCATCTATCTAGATTCAGACGGCATCGGTGCAGGCGTTGGCGGTAATGGAAACGAGGTTTTGGGTATGGAGTTTTCCGTCAAGACTTACGACACAAAAAGCAACATACTTCAGGTCGATTTGATCGACAATGGAAAGGCCGTTTCCAGCAGGTCGCTGATTTTTGATCCGAACAATAAAACCATCTCTTTTGCAACGGAACCGGGGAAAATCTACCGTCGTCGTGTTGATCGAATCTCGGCCAATATGAGGAAATCACTCGGCCTTCCCGTAAAGCAGTAGTAAAAACCGGTGAGAGAGAGGGTTTGGGAATATCTTCGGGGTGTGCCTCGTTGGCTCGTTTCGAAAGCCCTCTCGGTTGTGCTCTGCTAGCAACGGCGCAGGCCAATGTCTCCTTTTCGCGATCCGCCAATGGCGGCTTAGGGTCGTTAGCGGACGATCCTCAAAAGGGGTGAGCGTAGGTCTTGGCGTAGGTTTGTGCGCGGCACCTTGTCAAATAAGGCGCAGGTACTGCTGCATCATTGGCGTGACGGTTGCAGGTGCTGCCGTGGGTTGCGTGCTCATGTGACCGGGAAAAGTTGCTTTGGCTGCCCGAGTTTACCAGCGGGCCACACGGGACCGCTCGAAGTTCGCCGTTCGGCCAGTTGCCGGAGATCACGACCGGCGGCTGCCGGCCACTTTGGGCCACTCGAGTTCTATGCCAAAATTGTCGACAATCGGCGAGCGCACACCGTCGGTTCGGAGGCCAAGCGGAGACAACGACGGTCAAATCCCTGATGCGCGTAGGGCTTGGCTCGATCGAATGTAGAAGTCCTCAAACACACCGATATGCTCTCAAATATGAACGAGAAGACTTCCGCCTGGAGCCTTGCCACCGGCAGCGAGCTGTTGTTGAAATTGTTCGGTGAATATCCCTCTTTCCATGACGCGATGGTGAGTTCGATTTGTATCGAACGGGCGAAGAGACTGAAATCCCCAACGCCGGGGACGTTATTTGATCCTCGGAAACTTGAATTGGTCGATGTCGTCGTCGAACTGAAGCACCGACAATTTCGCAGCCGGGAGGAGAGAGTCGGTCAAATCGACTACGGTGTCACGGTAGCCTTGCTCGATGTAGTCGCGTGCGACATTGATGTGAACGCAATGCTAGTTGATAGTTTTGTCTCAGAGATCACGCTGAGTAAGGGTGACAATCAGCTCTTTATATTCGATCTTGAACCTAATGCTGGGCTCAGCATCCAGGTCGAATGCGCTGGCGTAGACGTACGTGCCGCTTGGCCGTACCCCGCACCGTCGCCGTTCGACGCACTATTGCCGTAGCGCTATCACTGAATTTTTAATGCGATGAAGGTCCGCTGGTAGCTCCAACGACCGGCCGTTTGGGGTGGCGGCCGATCCTCAAAAGGGCGAGCGTAGGTCTTGGCGTAGGTTTGTGCGCAGAGCCTTGTCAGATAAGGTGCAGGTACTGCTGCATCATTGGAGTGACGGGTGCAGGTGCTGCGGTGGGTTGCATGCTCATGTGACCGGGAAAAGTTGCTTTGGCTGCCCGAGTTTACCAGCTGGCCGAACGGAACCGCTCGAAGTTCGCCGTTCGGCCAGTTGCGGGAGATCACGACCGGCGGCTGCCGGCCAGGAAGGGACATTCGACAGCCCCCCCAAGGATCGCCGACAATCGACAACAAGAGCCGATTGTGGCTGGCCAACAAACGATGGATAGAACGAGTATGGAAGGTCCCAAAGACGTTACAGAGCTATGCGCTGCACTTAATGTCTTCCCAACTGACGAAGCTCGGCTGCCTCTTTTGATTGAGCTCCTCAACTTGGACGGACACGAGCGTCATGAAGACATCGTGTTGGATCTTGGGCTTCTCGGAAATCCTGCTGCTATCCCGGCAATCGCCAGAGCCATTACGACTCGCTTTTCCTACATGGATAGATGGGGAAATCTTCACGAGTTCCAGCGCAAGTGCGCGTATGCGCTCGCTCGAATTGGAACGCCCGAATCCCGTGAAGTCCTTGAGCACTTGGCCCGTCACGAAGACATCTACCTACGCAAGTGCGGCGAAGAAGCACTGAGCCACTGGCCACTTCCTTTTATCAAGCGCTGAACGTCCGGTATCGAAGAGATTGAAGGAGCGCTTCGGGTCGGATCTGCGCCGGTCGCGTGTCATAGAGCGGCGGCCGGCCGCGTTCGGCCAGAAGCTGTCGTTAGACATAGCCGCACAGATCGACGAAAATCGACGCATCGGCGAAGGACGCACGATGGGAGGCGATGGTGGCTGAGAAAGAACAACAACCGGTTACGTCGATAGAGAAGTTCTGTATTGGCGTACTGGCTGTCGTAACTGGGATCACAGTTGCGGCGATCATCTGCATTACCGCTCTCAATCTGATTCTTTATCACCGCTTCACGGCTCCCTCAACAGAAGACACCGACCTTGCCGGAGGTTTTGTATTGTTGGCACTCGCCCCCGTTTTTTTGCTGGTCATAATCGCATCGATAACAGGTGTTTTCTATTTGTTTCGAAAGATGAAATAAGGGAATCCGCGACGCATTGTCCTTCGCTGACGAATATGGGACGTTCGACACTCCTATCGAGTCGCGAAGTTTCCTGATTCAACGACAGCTCTTGGGAATTCTGAAGGACCGCTCAGGATCTATCTGCGCCGGTCGCGCGCCACTGCGCGGCGGCAGGCCGCGTTCGGCCAATTTCGGACGCTCGATGGCCGAGTCAAGATTGTTGACAAATCGCTTGTGAACCGTAAGTCCCACCGATATCGACGATCCTACCGATCATGCGCCCCCGGGAAAATCGCCGACATCCCTTTACCCCAAAAATATCCGACCCACAAACACACCGGAAATAAAAAGTAAAGATAAATGGCGGTCCAGTACAACAAAAAGTAAATATCACGCTCGGGTATGATTGCTAAAGTGACAATAAGGGATCCCAACCAAAGTGGAACGCCATATCCCAAGACACCTCGCCGATAAATTATTCTTCCGCTCGGCTGGTTTCGTGATTTTCTCAAATAACAAACAGTCCAATACGTGAACGGAATCCACAATATCGCAACCAATATCCCGAGAAATGCTTTCATTTAATCCCCTGTCGAATCAGGGAAGATAAAAGCAAGCGCCGCCTAATACCACCCCTACAACGGCCCCCCGCTCCTCCCAACATTGCGCCAGCTACAGCATCCCCAATGGCAACGGCTGATACGATGGTACCTGTTTCCACAGCCACGGCTACACGAATTCTCAGACCAAAAAGTCCTCGTTGCTCGAATGTCCGTTGTCGAGGGCGGTGACGGGCTGCTGTGGGTCGGTAGCGGACGATCCTCAAAAGGGCGAGCGTAGGTCGTGGCGTAGGTTTGCGCGCGGAGCCTTGTCAGACAAGGCGCAGGTACTGCTGCATCATTGGAGTGACGGGTGCAGGTGCTGCGGTGGGTTGCGTGCTCATGTGACCGAGAAAAGTTGCTTTGGCTGCCTGAGTTTACCAGTGGCCCGGATCCGTCTGAGCGAAGTTCGCCGTTTGGCTAGTTGAAGGTGTTGGGAGTCGGCAGCGACCAGAGGCCTGTCCTAGCTCGTGTGCGTACGCTTCTTGCTATTTTCAACTTCCGCCAGAATTCGCTGGCCTACCGCGCCGAAAAAGCGCAGACCTGTAGAGCAACCGTGAATACGTAATGTG
Source organism: Burkholderia sp. Tr-862 (assembly GCF_011753085.1). Classification (NCBI taxonomy): domain Bacteria; kingdom Pseudomonadati; phylum Pseudomonadota; class Betaproteobacteria; order Burkholderiales; family Burkholderiaceae; genus Burkholderia; species Burkholderia sp. Tr-862. The sequence goes on along the minus strand of NZ_VWWG01000018.1, from coordinate 48,678 downwards.
ACCGTGCGTGAAAAGAATATCTCTCTTGGTGACGCATTTATGGCATCCCAAGGTATGCAGATCGCGGGAAGTCGCAAGTTCAAGGGAAAGCTGGGTCGTAGCCATAAGTGTTGAGGATAGAGTTCAACGGCCACGGTAAATCTTGTCCATTTTGCTCGACACGAAACCCAGCGATAGGAGCCATTGGAGAATTGCCTTTCGTTTGGGGCATCCCGGCTCGTCTCGTACGGCTCAAGATCCTTCCAACCGGACAGCCACCGCATTGCCTCAAGCCAAGAACCAAAGAAAACAATCGCGACGAAGAAAAATCGGACGGTATCGAGCATATTTCGTGGAGTTAAGATAGCCGAGTTTGCCAGTGCGACTGCCCGAGTTTATCAGCGGCCCGCACGGGATCGGTCGAAGTTCGCCGTCCGGCCAGTTGTCGGCGATGGCGAGAGGAAGTGACCGGCCAAAAGTGGCCTTTCGACAGCTGGGGCTAGATCGTTGACACTAGGGCTCCGCGGCCGCATGCTCAGACCCAATAGCCCGTGTTGTTCTGGTGATACCGTGGAACAAAGGGAGATGACGATGGGTGTAATTAAGGCCATAGCGTGCGCATCGTTGTGCACTTGGTTTTCGTCTGTCTTTGTCTGGCTTTACTTTGACGCCAATCGGAGCAGGGTTGCTCGACCCGAAAGTGGACGGATCTTTCCATTGAATACGCACGGATCAGTCGTGTATCTAACCGCTGGCGAGCACCATTTTCTGTACGGATTGATGAGTGCGGCAGTATTCCTTTTTCTGATAGCAGTTCTGCTTGATTTTATGCGGCGGAAAGACAGTAGGGTCGCGTAGTCTTTTTGCTGGAGAAACAGCCGTATCGATCCATAGAGAACAAGCGCTGCGCCCAAAGCGGGTTGACGGGAATCTACGTCCCACCCAGCGATTCCAAGCCCTGCGCAACAGTGTTGCGTTCGCGGCACGGCCATCGAGTAATTCCGCGTTGAAGTCGTTCCCGGCCCGGCACCCGTAACGGCCGAACCTCAAAAGGGTGAGCGTAGGTCCTAGCGTAGCTTTCTGTACTAAGGCTTGTCAGATAAGGCGCAGGTACTGCTGCATCATTGGAGTGACGGGTGCAGGTGCTGCGGTGGGTTGCATGCTCATGTGACCGGGAAAAGTTGCTTTGGCTGCCCGAGTTTACCAGTGGGCCGGAGGCGGCTGGGCGAAGTTCGCCGTTTGGCCAGGTGCAGGGGGACTCGGCAGCGTCAGGGGCCTGTCCTGCCTCGCGGGCGTAGCGCTGCGGGCACAACCCGCCACATAGTGCTAACCCCGACACGCCAGTTGCGGTCGAAAGTCTAGATTGTGACTGTAGGGGTTCGTTGATCGAGCATCGGACGTTCTGTCCATTTCCTCGATATGTCGACCGGAGACCGCTACGTGAACGAATCGATCTACCGCGTCATTTTCGGCTTTGTCGTGATCTGCTGACCGTGACGGAGGATATATGACGCATCCTTTGTACGAATTGCTTAGCAACCTGGACGAACGCCGCCTCTTTTATACATTGGGCCGGCATCGCCCGGACACCATTCTGATCTCGATAACTGTGCCCGGTGAGCGTATCGAGATCGACGTGTTCGACGATGGACATATGGAGATGTCGCGCTTTTCCGGAGATGAGAGTGTAATCGACGACCAACAAGTGATTTTAAAGGCTATCGAGGAGGTGTCCGAGTGAACGGGATTGGTCATGAGACGCAAAGCGCCCACGTTCCGTCGGTCGACGCCGCAACCTTCCAAACGACACGTCGCTACTTCGGACTATGGCTAGTCGCCATTTTCTACTCGTCCACGGCGCCCGCCGGACCCAACGTTTGCACTTCCGATCAAGCTCGGAAGGCCGAGGCTGTTTCTGATGCCGCCACGTCCTGGAAGCAGTTGTATCGACAATTTCGAACGTTCTCAAATTGTGACGATGGGGGAGTCGCGGAAGGGTTCAGCGAATCAAACACTCTTTTGCTCGCAGATCACTGGGGCACTATTCAGCAGTTGGAACCCATGATCGTTTCGGACCCAGCGTTCCGCGCGTTCATTGTCCGGCATGTTGACGCTACAGTCCCAGCAGAACGGTTGAGGCGGATCGCCCGAAATGCGGACACACAATGCCCTGGAACTCTGAAGAACTTTTGCCGAGAGATTCAAGCAGCGGCCGACAAGTAAGTCACCGGTACGACTGCATCGTTGAAGTGACGGTTGCAGCACGCAACCGATCGCTCGAAGTTTGCCATCCGATCAGGTGTCGGCGAGGCGGGCGGCAGCTATCGGCAGCGATGAACGGATCGTCGACATCGGGACCGCGATTGTCGACAATCCGATCATTGACGGCAGCACAACCGCGTTCCAGCTATCTTCCGCAACATCTTCACCCTGGAGATGACTGCGGAACTTGGCGTTTCGAACAATGGCATCGAGGGGCTGTCTCGGGAGCGGCGATGAAAGCGACAAGATCGATATGCCGGTATATGGGCTTTCTATTCATATTGGCGTTCGCTGCGATGCCGATTTGCAGTGTCGCGATAAGTAAAATATATGAGGTGTTTCTTCCAATAGATGCCAGTAGGTCCGGGGCATCGGCAAGCGCAGAAGTCGAAATAACCGAGGCGCGTCTGTATATCTTTTACCTCGGATTTCACTACAAAGACGAAGGAGAGCGAAAGCGACTTGCCCCATTGGTGGGAGATGGTGGCCGGTTGCATACCGGCGAGTATGCCAATCCTGGGGTCGTGCAGCCTGCCAATTTAAAGCTGACGGCCGCCACTGGAAACGCGTCGATTGATGTCGACAGGACTATTCAAGGTATTGCTGCGCACGAGCTCGGCGCCAATCTTAGCGGCGCATATGATCGCATGATCTATGCTTCTATTTTGCCGCCGGGGCGGTACCACATGAAGATCACGATTCTTCAGGGAAGGCGGGAGTTCGAAGGGTTTGAGTCTGCTGTTTCCGTTGGCGTTCGACCGGGTCGGTAAGGGCCGGTCCGCGAAAAGCGCAGGCGTAGCTCTTGGCGTAGCTTTGTACGCTTGCCCTTGTCAGATAAGCCGCAGGTACTGCTGCATCATTGGAGTGACAGGCGCGGATGCTACTACGGGATCGCGTGCTCATGTGACCGGACAAAAGTTCCTTTGGGTGACGAATTTACCAGGGGGGCTTGCGTAGCACGGCTTGTTGCCGTAGATCACGGCCGGCTGCTATCCACAAACTTCTGCTACGCGGTCTCTCCTGGGCAATCAGCGACCATGCACCCGAAGAAAAAGCGCCGGGGACTGTATCGGATGCGAAGGGTGTTAGGTTATAGATTCCCTCCGCCTTTCCACTAAGCATGGCAGTGAATGTCACTGTCACGGAATGCAACTGAGATTAGGAGTCTTCCTCTTCCGTGAGGTTTCCCTCTCCGTTCTGCACAATGGCCGCTAACGGACGAAACGAGATGCAGCGCTCACGTACTACGTCCAAGTCTAGATATTTTGCGACAATTGGATTGTGGGTTGCATGGCTATATAAAGGGCGATGGTTCTTTCTGCTGAGCTTTTCCAGATATTCTTTGGGGTCGCTAATCCTCTCCGGGTATTTCTCTTCCTTTTCAGGTCGCCAGCTTTTTATTACATTGGTTACGGCCTTAAGGTCGGCTAGGATCCAAGACTCCAACTCTTGGATTGGAACTAGGGCGCAACATTCCCCTTTCAATGCTGCCGGCGTGAATATTTTGTCAATCAATTCTTGCTTTCTATCTTTGGGTGTGGCGCGGTCTGAGTCGTAGCACGCTATAAAACGGGTGCAGTTCAACTTTTCGAACGCTTTCAGCTGCGTGGCGCCTTTCCTAAGCATTTCGCCACAGCTGCTGTACCCTTTCGATTTAATTTGTACATTCTCATTGTTGGCCAACTTGCGAATGATAACCTTCAATGTTTCAACGTCTGACCGGTCTTCGCCGATTACCCCGTACAAGGCATCCTCCTACAGAGATTCCAAGAAATCAGAAAGTGGACCATCGTCCGCCAAGTAGTCATGTGCAATGCTGAGTTCGTCACTGCTCAAGGCGCGAACCGTCGTGCCGCTTTCTGTCATTTCAACGAGGCGAATTTCTTTGGGCTCAAGTCTGTCAAGTACCCCGGGCGCATGACTGGCCAGAATGAATTGATTGTCTTCTGCATAGGTGCGCAAGAGGGGCGTCAATTTATGGAGTAGTCCCGGGTGAATCCCGTCTTCAGGTTGTTCGATTAGGGCGACAGAAGCTTGATCAACTAGCATTGATGCAACGAGTTGAATAACGCGCTTTGTGCCGAACGAAAGGCTATCGAACGAGAAGAAACCGGTCTGTCCGCACGGGCTGAATCGTATGAAGTAGAGATATCGCTTTTCGTCAGAACCGTTGGCGTCTTGGTGAGCATCATCAGCAGAGTCATCCAAATGAGTCTCGATTCTCTGTACATCGATGCGCCGCACGAGACCAAGACCATCATCACCCAGCAAGGATTGCAATTCCTCAAGTTTCTTCGGGTTCTCTAGGAAAAGCTTAATCACTCTCATGATAGTGCTTTCTACACTATTGAGAAGAAATCGGTTTGGTCGGGCGTTCCATTTAGCAAAGTCTTCCGCTGTAACAATTCTCGTGCGCGGTACTCCCCCAAGCGCTTGCTCGAGCGGGTAATAGATGACGCCGGCAAAGAATTCCCTGATAGCATCTAGGCGTGGTCGCAGGCTGTCGGACTCTGGGAGTAACGCTATCAAAGCAGCGATTGCAGAGGAAGACGTGGAGACGGCCACCTCCGTTCCTGATGCCCCGAAGATCACCCGCTCATTGTCGCGCTCTAGCAGCTTCACGGGACCACGGGGTCCATGTTCAGTAAGCTCTTCCTTGAATATCTCCAGGGCCTCCACGGAACCATCGTCGCTGCGCCGATATCGGGTTAGCTTATTGATGAAGTACGTATACGCCCCCCCCTCGATTGCGAAGGAGATGGTGACGGAGCCGGGCTCCTCGACATCCCGAAGTACGCGATGGGATGCCGCCGGGCTGTTGGCCGCGCGGTCCGAAATTATCGCAGCGACCCATTCAATCCCTTTAAGTACGTTTGTCTTGCCGGCTCCGTTCCGTCCAATCAGCGCGGTTATCCTGCCGATGTTGTCAAAGCGAACGTCGGTACAAGATCGGTACTTGTGAATGTGCACAAAATTCAGCATCGGCAATGAAATCTCAAAGTTGGAGGCCCTACAGTTAGGCGCTGTGTCTATCGTGCGAGCCCCGCATGATACACCCGGCTCGTCGGTTTTCCGGGGTCGGCACGTACCGTCCAGTATCGGCATCTTCCTGTCCCCAATTTTCGAGTCCACGAGCCGGAACCACGTGGAGCTGTTACTTTGGAGCGATGGTGCGGCACTCAATGAACCCGCTTGAATGCGGGGCAGACCGACGCAAAAGGTTGGCGTAGGTTACAGCGTAGGTTTTTGATCGCGGGCTTGTCAGATACGGCACAGGCACTGCTGCATCATCGGGGTGTGGCCAGCAAAGGCCTCGGGCGACAGCGTGGTCATAGATCCGGCGTAAAGTTGTTGCTTGAGTTGCCCGAGTTTACCAGTGGCCCGGACGGGCACGCGCGAAGTTCGCCGTTTGGCCAGTTGCAGGGGGTTGGGAATCGGCAGCGACAGGGGGGCTGTCCTAGCTCGTGGGCCTAGCGCAGCAGGTACAACACGCAACGTAGTGCCAACCCCGACATGCCATTTGCGGTCGACAGTTTAGATTGTGACTGTATGGGCGCTGCCTCAGGCGTTGGCCCCGTGCTTGGTCGGAAGGCTTGTCATGACTGTAAAGTTCAAAGAAATGTCGAGGCGTGCCAAGTTGATACTACGTGTCACAAGCGTGCTCGTTTTTTTCAACTTCTTCGCTTTCTGGGGCGCCGCTGTCTATCTGGGCGGTGACGCCCTGAACGGTTATGTGCGCGATCTCCACTACTTTGTTTGCGCGCATGGCTCGTGTCATGAGGTCACCCACTCGATCTGGACGTATAGCTATTGGCATGCAATATCTTCTTTTTTAGGTATCGCATTGGTATTCATGGAAATTGCGATCCTTATAAATTCCGGGGACATCGTCACTGATTGAGGTGTCGCGGTCTAACGGCCAATTCCCAAAAAGAGTGAGCGCAGGTCGTAGCGTAGCTTTGTGTGCCAAGGCTTGTCACATAAGGCAGCAGGTACTGCTGCATCACTGGGGTGACGCTGGCAGGTACGGTGATTGGTTTTGTGCCCACGGGACCGCGAAAAGTTGCTTCGGTGGGCGAGTTTATACCTGCTTTGACGGGTAACCACGAAGTTCGCTTTGACATTAGTTCCGGCACATTGGCGGAAGCAGCTTCGCGCGCGTCCGCCCGCCCCCTGGCCCACACAATGGTCTGATCAGGTCGTAAGGTAGCGGGCATTCGACGGCCCGATTATGCCTCGCTTTCGATGTAATTGCGCCGGTTCCCGGTATTCACTTAATATCGCGCAAGGACGACAGAAGCACCCGTCGGTCATTCTGTTATGAGGGGCGACATGCGGCTAGCTGATTTCATTGTTAGGAACATAGAGCCGATCCTGGTGCAGTGGGAAGCGTTTGCCGCCACGCTGCTACCAGCCGCCAGGAGCATGGACTCGCTCGCGTTGCGCGACCATGCGCGCCAGATCCTGGAGGCCGTAGCCAAGGACATAACGACCCCGCAAACAACAGAAGAGCAACGTGAAAAATCGTTGGGGCTCGCGCCCAAACCGGTGAAGGCCACGGAGACGGCCGCGCAGACGCATGCCGTTCTGCGGGCCCGGCGGGGCTTTAACATCAACCAGTTGGCGGCCGAGTATCGAGCGCTGCGTGCCAGTGTGCTGCGCTTATGGATCGACGAGTGCGAGCCGAGTCCGCCTGATCTGGATGACATGATTCGGTTCAATGAAGCGATAGATCAAGCGCTGGCAGAATCGCTTGCTTTCTTTACCGAACAGGTCGAACAGTCTCGCAACTTGTTGCTCGGTATGCTGGGTCACGACATGCGTACCCCGCTGCAGACCATTCACGTAACAGCGTCCTATCTTGCCGCGCTCAATGCGGGGGAGGCGGTGTCGGAGGCCGCGGCCCGGCTGATCAGAAGCGGTGGCCGGATGCAGGGCCTCCTTGACGATCTCTGCGACTTCAATCGGACCCAGCTCGGGGTAGGCATCAATGTCGTTCCCCGCAATATTGATCTCGCCCATGTGCTCGCCAATGTGGTTGAGGAATTGCAGGTGGCTCATCCCGATCGCGAAATCCATCTCGATGTAAGCGGCGACCTCCGAGGTGACTGGGATGATCAGCGAATGCAGCGGTTGCTGAGCAATCTCGTGAGCAACGCCGTTAAGTACGGAACGCCCGCGACACCGGTATGGGTGGCGGCAGCATCGGCTGATGCGGAAGTGCTCATCGAGATTAGGAATAGTGGGCCGGCAATGGATCGGCGCACGCTGGACCGCATCTTCGACCCGCTTCAGCGCGGAGCGCATCAAGCAAACGTGCCCAGTGACGATGTTGGCTTGGGGCTCGGCTTGTTCATCGCGAGCGAAATCGCAAAGGCACACCACGGCCGTATTGACGCGCGGTCCGATCAGACGGAAACAATATTCGCGGTGCGCTTGCCAAAAGGCGTGTGAGGGCAGGGTGCTGCTGACCGAAGGCAATTGCCGGGCGTAGGTCGCGGCTTAGCTTTCTGATTGAGGCCTTGTCAGATAAGGCGCAGGTACTGCCGCATCATCTGAGTGTGGCCAGCAAAGGCCTCGGGCGACAGCGTGGTCATTGGATCCAGCGCCAAGTGGTCGCTTGAGCTACCCGAGCTCACGAGTGGCTTCAGCGCACAAGCGCGAAGTTCACCGTTCAGCCAGTAGCAGAAAATCGCGGTGGAAGCCGTCGGCCCAATCCGGCGATTCGATCCCATTCCCCGGGCACGAATTGAAAAGCCGGCTTCACCCGGCGCACCGACCTGCGTGCGCCGAGTCTCACCAACCAATCAGGACGCGTGCGCCGACACCAGATCGAGCGCCACCGCCTGCGCGACTTCGATCCCGTCGATCGCCGCCGAGTAGATGCCACCCGCATATCCGGCGCCTTCGCCGGCCGGATACAGCCCTTCGACGTTCACGCTCTGGTAATCGTCCTTGCGACGGATCCGGATCGGCGACGACGTGCGCGTCTCCACGCCGGTGAGCACCGCATCGTGCATCGCGAAGCCGGCGATCTTCTTGTCGATCTGCGGCAGCGCTTCTCGAATGGCTTCGATCACGTAGTCGGGCAGCGCGGTACTGAGATCGGTCGGGCGCACGCCAGGCTTGTACGACGGCACCACGGAGCCCAGCGACGTCGACGGGCGGCCCGCGATGAAGTCGCCGACCAGCTGGCCCGGCGCGCTGTAATCGCCGCCGCCGAGTTCGAACGCGCGCTCTTCCCACTTGCGCTGGAACGCGATGCCTGCCAGCGGGCCGCCGGGATAGTCTTCCGGCGTGATGCCGACGACGATGCCCGCGTTCGCGTTGCGCTCGGCGCGCGAATACTGGCTCATGCCGTTGGTGACCACGCGGCCCGGCTCGGAAGTCGCCGCGACCACCGTGCCGCCCGGGCACATGCAGAAGCTGTAGACCGCGCGTCCGTTACTGCAGTGATGGACCACCTTGTAGTCGGCCGCGCCGAGTTGCTTGTGGCCCGCGAACTTGCCGAAGCGGCTGCGATCGATCAGCCCCTGCGGATGTTCGATCCGGAAGCCCAGCGAGAACGGCTTCGCTTCGACGTAGACGCCGCGATCGTGCAGCATCTGGAACGTGTCGCGCGCGCTGTGGCCCACGGCCAGCACGACGTGGTCGCAGCGCAGCGTTTCGCCGTTCGACAGCGTCAGCGAGCGCACCTTGCCCTGATCGATCTCGATGTCCTCGACCCGGCTTTCGAAGCGCACTTCGCCGCCCAGTTCGTGGATGGTCGCGCGCATCTTTTCCACCATGCTGACGAGGCGGAACGTGCCGATGTGCGGCCGGCTCAGATACAGGATGTCCTCCGGTGCGCCGGCCTTGACGAATTCGTCGAGCACCTTGCGGCCGTAGTGGTGCGGATCCTTGATCTGGCTGTACAGCTTGCCGTCGGAAAACGTCCCGGCCCCGCCTTCGCCGAACTGCACGTTGGACTCGGGATTGAGGACGCTCTTGCGCCACAAGCCGAAGGTGTCCTTGGTGCGCTCGCGCACGGCCTTGCCGCGTTCGAGGATGATCGGACGGAACCCCATCTGCGCGAGGATCAGGCCCGCAAACAGGCCGCACGGCCCCATGCCGATGACGACCGGGCGCAAGAAGTTGCCGTGCTCGGGCGCCTTCGCGACGAAGTGGTACGCCATGTCGGGCGTCACGGCGCAATGCGGCGTGACGGCGAGTCGCGGAAGCACGGATGCTTCGTCCTTGACCTCGACGTCGACGATATACGTGAGCTTGATGTCGGAGCGCTTGCGCGCATCGTGCGCACGGCGGAACACCGTGTAACGGAGGAGCCCGTCAGCCGCCACGCCAAGCTCCTCGAGGCGCGCGCGAATCGCGGCTTCGAGGGCGCTCTCGGGGTGATCGAGCGGGAGTTTCAGTTCGCTTAGCCGTAACATGAGTATTCGGATACGGGTGCCACGCAGTCGTGGCGGTGTTGAGACAGGCGGGGGCCGGCGTGCTGGCGGCGGCGTGCGCTGCCCGGGCATCCCCGAAGCCGATCATCCGGCATCGGAAAGCGCGGCACGCGCGGCGGTACACCGGTCAGGCCGGGCCACTCGGGCAATGTCAGGACGGGCGCCCGAAGCGAGCGCTCCGTGGAGAAGATTACTTCGCCCCCCGGATAACGGAAAGGCAACGAGCGCTCCATCATGACGGTGCCAGCGAGTGGTTGATGCGCAAGCCGTGCCGCGCGGGCGCGGCACGGGCTTACTCCGCTGCCGGATGCACGCGGCTGTAGCGGTTCAGGATCGGGATCATCTGCGCATAGATCTTCGGGTTCGCCGCGACGATCTCATGGCGATGCAGGAAGTCGGCGTCGCCCGTGTAGTTGCCGACGAGGCCGCCGGCTTCGGTGATCAGCAGGCTGCCTGCCGCCATGTCCCACACGTTGATGCCTTGCTCGAAGAATGCGTCGAGACGGCCGGCCGCGACGTTCGCGAGGTCGAGAGCGGCCGCGCCCGGACGACGCAGGCCCGTGCAGGCCTGGGTCATTTCGGTGAACAGGCGCGCGTACGCGTCGAGGCCGTCCTTCTCGCGGAACGGGAAGCCCGTGCCGACCAGCGCGTCCGCCAGGCGGTCGCGACGGCCGACGCGGATGCGGCGGTCGTTCAGGTACGCGCCGCGGCCGCGGGTCGCCGTGAACAGGTCGTTCTTGTTCGGATCGTAGACGACGGCCTGCGTGACGACGCCCTTGTGCTCGAGCGCGATCGACACGCAGTAGTACGGGAAGCCGTGGATGAAGTTGGTCGTGCCGTCGAGCGGATCGATGATCCACTTGAATTCGGATTCGTTCTCGGATTCGCCCGATTCTTCCGCGAGGATCGCGTGGTCGGGGTAGGCGGTCTTCAGCGTCTCGATGATCGCCTCTTCGGCGGCCTTGTCCACTTCGGTGACGAAGTCGTTCTGCTGCTTCTTGCGGATCTCGATCAGGTCGAGGTCGAGGGAGGCGCGGTTGATGATCTGTCCGGCGCGGCGCGCAGCCTTGACAGCAATGTTGAGCATGGGATGCATGAGCCTGGATCCTGTAGCCGGCGGCACGAGCCGCCACGAAGTGGAACACACCGCCTGGAACGGCACAAACGTGCCGGGCGAAATGAGACGCGAATTGACAAAGAGCGGGGTACGACCCGCGTCGCACGAGATGCGACGCGTAAACACATGATTTTACCCGATTTTCGAGAGTTTCAGGTGACCAGGATGCGGGGAAACCCCACTGGCCGTCCGGACGAGTGGGTTTGCCGGGGCGATGGCGCTACCATACTGCCATTCCGATGAACCGAGTCGTATGTAGTGGAAACTCCGCTGAACCCCGCCGCGCCCTCCGAATCTGGCGCGGCCTCGTCCCCGCCGCCGTCCGGCGGCTTCACGTCCACCCGTTTCGTGCTCGTCGAGCCGAGCCATCCCGGCAATGTCGGGGCGGCCGCCCGCGCGCTGAAGACGATGGGTTTCTCCAGGCTCGTGCTGGTCGCGCCGCGCGTGCCGCACGTGCAGGAAGACCCCGAGGCGATCGCGATGGCGAGCGGCGCCGACGACGTCCTGGCGTCCGCGCATGTCGTGCCCACGCTCGGCGACGCGCTGTCAGGCGTCCACTGGTCGATCGCGCTGACCGCCCGCACGCGCGAATACGGGCCGCCGCGGCTGGCTCCCCGTGCGGCCGCCGAGCAGGCGTGCATGCAGGTCGGCGCCGGCGACATCGCGCTCGTGTTCGGCAACGAGCGCACGGGCCTCGCGAACGAGCACGTCGAGCAATGCAGCGCGCTCGCGCATATCCCGGCGAATCCGGCCTACAGCTCGCTGAACCTCGCGCAGGCCATACAGGTGCTCGCGTACGAGCTGCGCGTCGCGTTCCTGGAGCGGGGGAGCGAGCTGCACCAGGCGCAGGCCGAGGTCGGCACGCTCGCGCAGAGCGACGAGATCGAGCGGATGTACGCGCACCTCGAGAACGCGCTGGTCGCACTGGATTTCCTCGACCCGCGCAACCCCAAGAAGCTGATGCCGCGGCTGCGGCGCCTGTTCGCGCGCACGGGCCTCGAGCGCGAGGAAGTCAACATCCTGCGCGGCATCGCGAAGCACATCCTGCTGAAGTCCGGTACGCCTGCCGGCGACGCGTAAGCGGCCGGTAGGCCGGCGGCCGGCCGCTCAGGTGTTTGGCGGCTGCGTTTCGCCTGCCGCGGCCGCGCTGCGTCGGCCGCCCGATGACTGCGTCCCGGCCCGCGCGAATCCACCGGCTGATCGTGTCGCTCGGCGACAACAGGCGTCCCGCGTGAATACCCGTGCCGCCGGCGGGGTGAACGCGCGACGTTGTGCGGCCTCGCCCGAGTGGCCCTACAATCGCCGGACATCATAAGCAAATTACCCGGCGCGATAACGCCCGGCCTTTTCCCCAGCCCAGACCAGATCATGTTCACTAGACTGCGCGAAGACGTTGCGACGATTCGCGAGCGGGATCCCGCCGCTCGCAGTGCCTGGGAAGTGCTGACCTGTTATCCGGGGCTGCACGCGCTCGTGCTGCATCGTTTCGCCCATGCGTGCTGGCGCGCGAAACGCTACTGGCTCGCACGCTTCGCGTCGCAGGCCGGGCGCTTCCTGACGGGGATCGAGATTCACCCGGGCGCGACGATCGGCCGGCGCGTATTCATCGATCACGGGATGGGTGTCGTGATCGGCGAAACCGCGATCATCGGCGACGACTGCACGATCTATCAGGGCGTGACGCTCGGCGGCACGTCGCTCACGCGCGGCGCGAAGCGCCATCCGACGCTCGAGGCCGGTGTGATCGTCGGCGCGGGCGCGAAGGTGCTCGGCGGTTTCACGGTCGGCGCGGGCGCGAAGATCGGTTCGAACGCGGTGGTCGTGAAGCCGGTGCCGGCAGGCGGCACTGCGGTCGGCAATCCGGCGCGCATCGTGATGCCCGCGCAACCGAAGCCGCAGCCCGAGCGCGCCGCGTTCTGCGCATACGGGATCACGCCGAACGCGGACGACCCGATGTCGCTCGCGATTCACGGGCTGATCGATCACGCGGCGAAGGAAAGCCGGCGCGTCGACGAGATCGTCGCGGCGCTCGAGCAACTCGGCACGCATCTGGAAACGCTACAGGGCGCGGACGCGGCGCGTCTCGATTTGCGCAGGCTGTCGGCAGTGCTGGAAGGCAAGGCGGTCGAACGCCAGTCGTAACGCGGCGCCTGCCGGCGGCTGCCGGCAGCGACAGTCGCGCCGATCGTACCAATCGCGTCAGTCGAGCGGCATCGCGTGGATGCCTTCGGCGTCGACGCGCAGATAGCCGCCGCGCCGCGTGCCGTGGTCGAGATCCCAGTCGGGCAATACCCAGCGAATCCCACCCGGTTCCAGGTGGCGCGCGGGGCGATGCGTGTGGCCGTGAATGATCACGCTCGCGCGACTCTTCTTGAACAGCGCGGCCACGCCTTCACGCGTGACATCGTAGATCGCCGAAACGGGGCGCATCCGGCCCGCTTCGCTGTTCGAGCGCATCCGCTGGGCGAGCGCGCGGCGCCAGCGGAACGGCCATACGAGAAACAGCGCCTGCGCGACGCGATTGCGCGCGAACCGCCGGAACACCTGATAGCCGCGATCGGCCGTGCATTGCGCGTCGCCATGGGCAAGCACGATGCGCTGGCCAAACGCCATGATCAGCGCCGGGTCGGGCAGCAGCATCGCGCCGGCCGCCTTCATGAAGCGCCGGCCGAGCAGGAAATCGCGATTGCCGTGCATCACGTAGAGCGCGATGCCGCGCTCCGAGAACGTATGCATCAGCGCGGCCATGCGTGCCGCGAACGGATCGTCGTCGAGCACGTCGTCGCCGATCCAGTATTCGAACAGGTCGCCGAGGATGAACACCGAGTCGGCGCTGTCGGCCGTGTATTTCACGAAATGCTCGAACGCGGCGACCGTCTTCGGAATCGCCTCGCTCAGGTGCAGATCGGACAGAAACAGGAACGGGCGTGCGGCTTGCGCGTATTCGCGCTCGCCCGGCACGCCCGCGGAGACGCTTCGCGGCGGACTCTCCTGCAACATCGAAGTGCCTCCGTAACAACCGTGCGTCAGACCACCACGGCCTTTTCGATCACGACGTCGTCGGCCGGCACGTCCTGGTGGAAGCCCGCGTTGCCGGTCTTGACGCCCTTGATCTTGTCGACCACGTCCTGGCCTTCGACGACCTTGCCGAACACCGCATAGCCCCAGCCCTGCGGCGTCGGCGACGAGTGGTTCAGGAAGTCGTTGTCGTTCACGTTGATGAAGAATTGTGCGGTCGCCGAGTGCGGATCATTCGTGCGCGCCATCGCGATCGTGTAGTTGTCGTTCTTCAGGCCGTTGTTCGCTTCGTTGGCGATCGGCGCGTCGGTCGGCTTCTGCTTCAGGCCCGGCTCGAAGCCGCCGCCTTGAATCATGAAGCCGTTGATCACGCGGTGGAACACCGTGCCGTCATAATGGCCCTTCTTCACGTAGTTGAGGAAGTTCTCGACCGTCTTCGGTGCCTTCGCGGCGTCCAGCTCGAGCTTGATCACGCCGTGGTTCGTATGCAGTTCAACCATGATGAATTCCTTCGGTAAGGCGGTTTAAATGGCACGCGGCCGGTCGTGCGACGCGGCCGCGTGTGGCGCCGGACGTGCCGGCAAGTGCTTATTTCGAGACGATGCTGGCCGATTCGATCAAGATCGGCTGGGCCGGCACGTCCTGCATCGGGCCGCGCGAGGTCGTCGCCACGCCCTCGATCTTCTTCACGACGTCGAGGCCCGACACGACCTTGCCGAACACCGCATAGCCGTTGCCGTCCGGGTTCGGGTAGTCGAGGCCGCCGTTGTCGACCGTGTTGATGAAGAACTGCGCGGTGGCCGAGTTCGGATCGCTGGTACGCGCCATCGCGATCGTGCCCGTCAGGTTCTTCAGACCATTGCGGCTTTCCAGCGGGATCGGCGCGCGGGTCGGCTTCTCCTCGAAATTGGTCTTGTAGCCGCCGCCCTGGATCATGAAGCCCTTGATCACGCGATGGAAGATCGTGCCGTTGTACTGGCCGGCCTTCACGTAATCGAGGAAGTTGGCGACCGTCTTCGGCGCCTTCTCCGGGTAGAGCTCGACGCGGATGTCGCCCTGCGAGGTCTTCAGCTGCACGACGGGGTGCGCGGTGGCCGATTGCGCGAAAGCAGGCGCGGTCGCGAGAAGGGCGGCGCCGCCAAGCGCCAGCAACAGACGTTTCATTGCGATCCTCAGGTTGGGAGGGAAAGAAGGCCGCGCCGCTTATTGCGACGGCGCGACGTACGGCGCCGCCAGTGCGCCCGACGGACCGCTGAACTGGAACGTCGGCGACATCGGCAGCGTGGTGGTGCTCACGTTCGCGGCGGCGCGATCGGTGTACTCGCGCGTGGCCGGCTTCGCCGCGTGGGCGTTCGGCGCGGCCTTCGGCGGTGACACGATCTTCTGCAGATCGGCGAGGCGCTGCGCGGTCGCGCCGCTCGTGCGGCCGAGCGATTGCGCACGCTTGTACGATTCGGCCGCGAGGCGCAGGTAGAGATCGCCGAGGTTCTCGTACGCGAGCGAGTAGCTCGGGTTCGATTGCGTCGCGGTGACGAGCGCGCTGCGCGCTTCGTCGTAGCGGCCGTGCTTCGCGTAGAGCGCCGCGAGGTTGTTGTACGGCTCGGGCAGTTCGGGGTAGGCCTGCGTGATCGCGACGAACTGCTGGATCGCGTCGTCGTCGCGGTTCAGGCGGGCGAGCACGGTGCCGCGCTTGAACTGCGCCTGCACGTCGTGCGGATTCGCCGCGATGCGCGCGTCGAGTTGCGCGAGCGCCTGCTTCCACTGCTTGCCGGTGATCGACGCGTCGATTTCGGGCGTGCCGTCGGCGGTGGCCGGGGCCTTTTGCGCATGTGCCGCGGGGGCCGCGAAAAGCGTCAGTGCGACGCCCATGACGGCGGTCGCAACGAGGGTCGCAGCGCTCGGCGCGCGGCCGCGATGAGGTTTCATAGGCGTAAATCGGAATGTTATACTCCGAGCCATTCTAACAAAACGTCTGCGCGTTCCGGCGAGCCGTAGACAGTCTTTCTTTGCCTCTCGTGGCCGTCACCGCTGTGCTTGCAGCCTGACCGCCCCATGTGATACCGAGGACGCCCGGCGTCGTGCCGCAGCAAGTGGTCCTTCCGTTTCGCATGCTGGGCGAGCTTCGCCAGGGCGGTTTCCTTCGGCTCACGGTTCATCTCTATGGAATCACTGCGCATCTACAACACGCTCGCGCGTGACAAGCAAGTCTTCGTGCCGCGCCAGTCCGGCGAAGTGCGGATGTACGTATGCGGGATCACCGTCTACGACTATTGTCACGTGGGCCACGCGCGCATGCTGGTCGTGTTCGACCTCGTCCAGCGCTGGCTGCGTGCAATCGGCTATCGGGTCACGTACGTGCGCAACATCACCGACATCGACGACAAGATCATCCGCCGCGCGCTCGAGAACGGCGAGACGATCAAGTCGCTGACCGACCGTTTCATCGGCGCGATGCACGAGGATGAAGCCGCGCTCGGCATCCAGCGGCCCGACATCGAGCCGCGCGCGACGCAGTTCATTCCGCAGATGCTCGGGATGATCGAGAAGCTCGAGACGAACGGCTACGCGTACCAGGCGGCCGACGGCGACGTCAATTATTCGGTGCGCAAGTTCGCGAACTACGGGAAGCTCTCGGGCAAGTCGCTCGACGACCTGCGCGCGGGCGAGCGCGTCGCCGCGAACGACGCGAAGGAAGATCCGCTCGATTTCGTGTTGTGGAAGCGCGCGAAGGCGGATGACCCGCAAGGCGCGTCGTGGGCATCGAAATACGGGATGGGTCGGCCGGGCTGGCACATCGAGTGCTCCGCGATGGGCTGCACGCTGCTCGGCGAGCATTTCGACATCCACGGGGGCGGGCAGGACCTGCAATTCCCGCACCACGAGAACGAAATCGCGCAGAGCGAAGGCGCGACCGGCCAGACGTTCGTCAATTACTGGATGCACAACGGCTTCGTGCAGGTCGACAACGAGAAGATGTCGAAATCGCTCGGCAACTTCTTCACGATCCGCGAAGTGCTCGAGCGGTACGACGCCGAGGTCATGCGCTTCTTCATCGTGCGTACGCACTACCGGTCGCCGCTCAATTACAGCGACGTGCATCTCGACGATGCGCGCGCGTCGCTCACGCGCCTGTACACGGCGTTGAAGGATGTCCAGCCCGACGCACTCGAGCTCGACTGGAACGAGCCGCACGCGCAGCGTTTCGCGGCCGCGATGAACGACGACATCAACACGCCGGTCGCGGTGGCGACGCTGTTTGAACTGGCGGGCGAGGTCAACCGCACGCGCGATGCATCGCTCGCGCGGCAGCTGAAACAACTGGCGGGCCTGCTGGGCCTGCTCGGCCGCGAACCGCGCGCGTTCCTGCAGCAGGGCACCGGTGCCGCGCAGGCGGGCGGGCTCGCAGCCGACGAGATCGAAGCGAAGATCGCCGCGCGCGTCGCGGCGAAGCAAGCGAAGGACTATGCCGAAGCGGACCGGATTCGGGCGGAACTGCTCGACGCCGGCATCGCACTTGAAGACAAACCGGGCGGATCGACCGAATGGCGTCGCGTATGAGCGCGGCGCGTTCCACTGACCGATCCGTCAGGTAGGAGGCAAGATGGCAACGGCAAGAAAAGCGCCGGTCAGGCGCGCGACCCCGGTCGCCGCGCGTCCGGCAGCCAGGCGCGCGCCGGCGGCGAAGACGGACGCGACGCGCGCCGTGCCGAACGGCGCGCTCAACGGTCATGCGAGGCCCGCGCGCGCGAAGGGCGCGGACGCGGCGCAGCCGGAGGCCGCGATGGCGGCCGCCGATGCGGTGCGCAAGGTGCGTGCATCCGATGGGGCAGCCGACGGCGCCGATGGCGTCGTGCGTCCCGCTTACTGGGACAAGGCGTGCGCCGATCTCGTCAAGCGCGACCGCATCCTGAAGAAACTGATCCCGAAGTTCGGTCCCGCGCATCTCGTGAAGCGCGGCGACCCGTTCGTCACGCTCGCGCGTTCGGTCGTCGGTCAGCAGATCTCGGTGCCGTCCGCGCAGGCGCTGTGGGCGCGCATCGAGGATGCGTGTCCGAAACTCGCACCGCAGCCGGTCATCCGGCTCGGCGCGGACAAGCTGATCGCATGCGGGCTGTCGAAGCGCAAGACGGAATACATTCTCGATCTCGCGCAACACTTCGTGTCCGGCGCGCTGCACGTCGACAAATGGACGTCGATGGACGACGAGGATGTGATCGCGGAACTCACGCAGATCCGCGGCATCAGTCGCTGGACGGCCGAGATGTTCCTGATCTTCAACCTGTCGCGGCCGGACGTCCTGCCGCTCGACGATCCGGGCCTGATCCGCGCGATCAGCGTCAATTACTTCAGCGGGGAGCCCGTCACGCGCAGCGAGGCGCGCGAGGTGGCCGCCAACTGGGAGCCGTGGCGTACCGTCGCGACCTGGTACATGTGGCGCAGCCTCGACGCGCCCGACGCCGATTGATGGCTATCGGGTTTTAAACATCAATAGTTGAGAGCCGGTTTTGCACATCGCCCGCGCGGGTAGAATACGCGCTGCCGCAAGACCCAAGGATTCGAACACATGAAGACCACGTTTCTGGATTTCGAACAGCCGATCGCCGAACTCGAGGCCAAGATCGAAGAGTTGCGATTCGTGCAGGACGACTCGGCTGTCGATATTTCGGAAGAAATCGAGCGGCTGTCGAAGAAGAGCCAGCAACTGACGAAGGACCTCTACGCGAACCTGTCGCCGTGGCAGGTCTCGCAGATCGCGCGTCATCCGCAGCGTCCGTACACGCTCGATTACGTTGCGGAACTGTTTACCGATTTTCACGAACTGCATGGCGACCGCGCATTCGCAGATGACCTGTCGATCGTCGGCGGTCTCGCGCGCTTCGGCGGCCATCCGTGCATGGTGATCGGCCACCAGAAGGGCCGCGACACGAAGGAGCGCGCGGCGCGCAACTTCGGGATGCCGCGTCCGGAAGGCTATCGCAAGGCCGAGCGCCTGATGCGTCTCGCCGAGAAGTTCGGGCTGCCGATCTTCACGTTCGTCGATACGCCGGGCGCCTATCCGGGCATCGGCGCGGAAGAGCGCGGCCAGTCGGAAGCGATCGGCCGCAATCTGTACGTGATGGCCGAACTGAAGACGCCGATCATCACGACCGTGATCGGCGAGGGCGGCTCGGGCGGTGCGCTCGCGATCGCCGTGGCCGACACCGTGATGATGCTGCAGTTCTCGACCTACTCGGTGATCTCGCCGGAAGGCTGCGCGTCGATCCTGTGGAAGAGTGCCGCGAAGGCGCCCGAAGCCGCGGAAGCACTGGGCCTGACCGCCCATCGCCTGAAGGCGCTCGGCCTGATCGACAAGATCATCAACGAGCCGCTCGGCGGCGCGCACCGCGATCCGAAGGGCATGGCCGCGCTGCTGCGCCGGGCGCTTGCCGATTCGCTGCGCCAGTTCCAGGGCATGAGCATCGATGCGCTGCGCGAGCGCCGCTTCGAGCGCCTGATGGCCTACGGCAAGTTCAAGGAAACCACGCCCGGCGCATGACCGGCGTGTTCACATCGCGCGCCGTCCGGCGCGCGTCCATCTCGTGATCCCCCCGACCGAACTCTTCGCCGACCGCGTCGTACTCGACGCGGTCGGCGTGGCGCTTGCCGATCTGCCGGCCGATGCGCGCATCGCGATCGCGTACAGCGGCGGCCTCGACTCGACGGTGCTGCTCGATGCGGCCGTGCGCATGGCCGGCGCGTCGCGCTGCGTCGCGCTGCACGTGCATCACGGCCTGAGTGCGAACGCCGACGCCTGGGTGGCGCATGCGCAAGCGACGGCCGAGCGACTTGGTGTCACGTTCGAATCGGAGCGTGTCGACGTGGCGCGCGACAGCGGCCTCGGCATCGAGGCGACCGCCCGCGAGCGTCGCTATGCGGCGCTCGATGCGATGTGCGAGCGTCACGGCGTGGCGGCGCTCTGGGTCGCGCAGCATGCGGACGACCAGGCCGAGACCGTGCTGCTGCAACTGTTGCGCGGCGCGGGGATCGCGGGCCTGGCCGCGATGGCGCCGCGCTATCGCCCCGACGGCGCGAGCGTCGAGCGCGTGCGGCCGTTCCTGCGATTGTTGCGTGCCCAACTGGAGCGCTACGCGGCGCAGCGCGAGCTCGCGTGGATCGACGACGAATCGAACGGCGACACGCGCTACGCGCGTAATGCGTTGCGCATCGACGTGTTGCCGACGCTCGCCATGCACTTCCCGGGCTTTCGCGATGCGCTGGGCCGTGCGGCCCAGCATGCGGCCGCGGCGCAGCGGCTGCTCGACGACCTGGCCGAACTGGATTTCGCCGGCGCCGCGTGCGACGACGGCCGTGCGCTGTCGCGCGATGCGCTGGTCGCGTTCGACGACACGCGCGGCGCGAACCTGCTGCGTTTCTGGATGCGCCGGCTCGGCTTGCCCAGTGCGTCGGCAGGCCGGCTCGCGAACATGATGCGGCAACTGCGCGATGCGCACGACGCGCATGCGCTGCGGGTCGATCACGCGGGGCAGTGCCTGCGACTCTATCGCGATGTCGTGTACTGGGAGGCGGGCGACAGTGCCGACCCGGCCGACGACGGCACCGGGATGCCGCGTCCCGAGTCCTCGCTCGCATGGGACGGACAGGAAGTCTGGCGCGTGCCGGCGTGGCGCGGCACGTTCGTGTTCGCGCCGGCCGAGGCCGGCAGCGACGGGGCGGTGCCGGAGGCGCTGCTGCGCGGTGCGACGCTCGTCGTGCGCGCCCGGGCGGGCGGCGAGCGGCTGCGTACGTCGCCCGGCGGCCCGGGGCGCACGCTGAAGAACCTGTTCCAGGAGCGCGGCGTGCCGGCCTGGCGGCGCGACGTGCCGCTGCTGTTCGCGGGCGACCGGCTCGTCTACGTGCCGCGGCTCGGCGTGAATCATGGCGACGGGCTATCCGGCGACGGGCTCTCCGGCGACGGTGGATGGCGCCGGATCGAGTGGCGTCCCGACCTGCTGATCGCGTAGCGGCGGCATGCTTGCGGCCGCGTGATCGCGCGCCGGTTTTCACCATTTGGTAAACAGCGCCGGAACGCCTGCCAAACCGGCGAGCGGCTTGTCAAGCGGGCCTCTATCGGGTACGCTCGGACGTTTGCTCGGCTCGATTTTTGAGCGTTTTGTGCAGGTTTTCCGCGTGACGTACCCGGTTTGCGCGGCCTGATCGGCCTTCCGGGCAAAATCCGTCACGCTTGCGTGTTGCGTCCCAGCCGTCCCTCTCGTCGTCCGTCCACAGCCACAAGCCGCGTGACCGAACGGCAACGCGGCCTGCCCAGCGCGCCCGTGCGGTTTCTCCTCCAGTTCAGAACGACAATGGCACTCATCGTACACAAATACGGCGGCACTTCGATGGGCTCGGTCGAGCGCATCAAGAACGTCGCGAAACGCGTCGCAAAATGGCATCAGGCCGGGCACCAGATGGTGGTCGTGCCGTCCGCGATGTCCGGCGAAACCAACCGTCTGCTCGGTCTCGCGAAAGAGATTTCGAGCCAGCCGAGCCCGCGTGAGCTCGACATGATCGCGTCGACCGGCGAGCAGGTCAGCGTCGGCCTGCTGTCGATCGCGCTGCAGGAAATCGGCGTCGAAGCCGTGAGCTATGCCGGCTGGCAAGTGCCGATCAAGACGGACAACGCGTACACGAAGGCGCGTATCCACTCGATCGACGACGAGCGGGTGAAGGCCGATCTGAACGCCGGCAAGGTCGTGATCATCACGGGTTTCCAGGGCGTCGATCCGGACGGCCACATCACGACGCTGGGCCGCGGCGGCTCGGACACGTCGGCGGTGGCGGTCGCGGCCGCGCTGGATGCCGCAGAGTGCCTGATCTACACGGACGTCGACGGCGTCTACACGACCGACCCGCGCGTGGTCGAAGAGGCGCGACGCCTCGATCGCGTGACGTTCGAGGAAATGCTGGAAATGGCCAGCCTCGGCTCGAAGGTCCTGCAGATCCGCTCGGTCGAATTCGCCGGCAAATACCAGGTGAAGACGCGTGTGCTGTCGAGCCTGACCGATCCGCTGATTGCGCTCGACGAAGAAATGCGCTCGGGCACCCTGATTACTTTTGAAGAAGACGAGACCATGGAAAAGGCAGTCATTTCCGGCATCGCGTTCCAGCGCGACGAAGCACGCATTGCGGTGATGGGCGTGCCCGACAAGCCGGGCATCGCGTATCAGATCCTCGGCCCGGTCGCCGACGCGAACGTCGACGTCGACATGATCATCCAGAACCAGAGCGTCGAAGGCAAGACCGACTTCACGTTCACGGTCGGTCGCGGCGACTACCAGAAGGCGATGGACATCCTCACCAACCAGGTGCAGGGCCATGTGAGCGCCGAGCGCGTGCAGGGCGACCCGAAGGTGTCGAAGGTGTCGGTGGTCGGCGTCGGCATGCGTTCGCACGTGGGCGTCGCGAGCAAGATGTTCCGCACGCTGTCGGAAGAGGGCATCAACATCCAGATGATCTCGACGTCCGAGATCAAGATTTCGGTGCTGATCGACGAGAAATACATGGAGCTGGCCGTCCGCGCGCTGCACAAGGCATTCGAACTCGAGCAGGCAGCGTGAATTTATTTGTGATGCATTGAAGAAAATGCATCACGGAAATTGACGAGCGGTTCGAAACCCTATATTATTTCGTTCTCGTCGCACTGCCTCCCTGGTGCGAGCGAAAGTTTGGGAGACGTGGCCGAGAGGTCGAAGGCACTCCCCTGCTAAGGGAGCATCTGGGCCAAAACCTGGATCGAGGGTTCGAATCCCTCCGTCTCCGCCAAAAGCGGTGACAAAGCCCCGCAAGTTCTCGGACTTGCGGGGCTTTTTCTTTTTCCCGCTTCCTTTCGGATACGGCGCGCATCAACCTGTCGACGGATTCGTCGACATCCGCGGCGACTTCCGATGTTGCGACTCGCGGCGATCGGCACTCATTGAAATAAAAATGAAAGTAGCCGTGTAAGGTTCGGATCGCTCTCATTCATCGCTCCCCACATTCCGTTCTTGCGCCCCGACGCGCCGCGCTTCCGAAAAAAAATGCGGCATCGCACCGATCGGTGCGATCGACGCTGCTCCGCACTACAAAAAATTACTCATAAAAATCAGAAGCCTATCTGCAGGACATAAAACGAAGCTCTGCTGCGCTGCAAAAAATAATCAACCGCTTTATGCTGGTAAACCCGATTGCGTTTGAGCGGCATCAAGCTTTGCCCTGATCCCGCTTTACATTTTGCCAACATTGGCGATCCGCGAAATCTAGCTGTCGATTTGATTTCGTTCCCATCGTCACGTCTGTTCCCACTACAGCGCGCGACCCTCTCAAGGCCTGTTGACATGCATGATTTCCCCTTTCTGAGCCTGGCGATCTGGGTTCCGATCCTGTTCGGCGCGTGCCTGCTGCGCGCCGGTTCCGACCGTCATCCGCATCGCACGAGACTGATCGCGCTCGTCGGCGGGCTCGCGGGGCTGGCCGCCGTCGTGCCGCTCGTCACCGGTTTCGATTCGCACTCGGCCGCGATGCAGTTCGCCGAAACCCGCGACTGGCTGGCGGCCTTCAACGCCGGCTGGCGCGTCGGGATCGACGGCGCGTCGCTGTGGCTCGTCGTGCTGACCGCCTTCACGACGCTCGTCGTCGTGATCGCGTCCTGGGAATCGGTCACGGTGCGCGTCGCGCAGTACTACGCGTCGTTCCTGATCCTGTCAGGGCTGATGGTCGGCGTGTTCGTCGCGCAGGACGGGCTGCTGTTCTTCATCTTCTTCGAGGCGACGCTGATTCCGCTGTACCTGCTGATCGGCACGTGGGGCAGGGAGCATCGCGTCTACGCGGCCGTGAAATTCTTCTTCATCTCGTTCGCGGGTTCGCTGCTGCTGTTGATGGCGATGCTGTACCTGTTCGCGAAGTCGCACACGTTCGACATGAACGCATGGCGCACACTGCAGCTCGGCTTCGCGCCGCAGCTGCTGGTGTTTCTCGGTTTCTTCGCCGCGTTCGCGGTCAAGGTGCCGATGTGGCCGGTTCATACGTGGCTGCGAGACGTCTACACGGATGGCCCGACGGGCGCCGCGCTGATGCTCGCGATGCTCAAGCTCGGCGGTTACGGCTTCCTGCGCTTCGCGCTGCCGATCACGCCGGACGCGAGCCACTTCTTCGCGCCCGCCGTGATCGCGCTGTCGCTGTTCGCGATCGTCTACGCGAGCCTGATCGCACTCGCGCAGACTGACCTCGGCAAGCTGCTCGCGTATTCGACGGTCGCGCACATGGGGATCGTCACGCTCGGGCTGTTCTTGTTCAACCAGATCGGCGTCGAAGGCGCGATCGTGCAGCTCGTGTCGTACGGCTTCGTCGCGGGCGCAATGCTGCTCTGCGTGAGCGTGCTGGTCGATCGCACGAAGCAGCGCGAGATCGGCGCGTACGGCGGCGTGGCGGGCGTGATGCCGCGCTTCGCGACGTTCGCGCTGCTGTTCGCGATGGCCAACGTCGGCCTGCCGGGCACGTCGGGTTTCGTCGGCGAGTTCATGGTCATCATGGGCGCGATCCGCGTCAACTTCTGGATCGGCGCAATCGCCGCGCTCACGCTGATTCTCAGCGCGTCGTACACGCTTTGGATGGTCAAGCGCGTCGTGTTCGGGAAGATCGCCAGCCCGCGCATCGCGAAGCTCGCCGACCTCAGCCGCCGCGAGATCGTGATGTTCGCGTCGCTCGCGCTGATCGTGCTGATGGTCGGCGTCGATCCGAAGCCGTTCACCGACGTGATCGATCCGACCGTCGCGCGGCTGATCGAGGACGCCAGCCGTTCGAAGCTGCCGGCCGGGGACGGCCTTGCACCGGCGCAGCCGGCGTTCATGGCATCGGCGCACGGCTGAATCGCGGGACTTCGCGCACGACGACTGCATCGCACGACGATGCGGTCGTTGTGCGCACATCCATCGGGGCGCGCGCGAACGTTGTCTCCGGGTTTTCAGCCTCATTCAGGTCGGCTCGCGGCCGGCTTCCGGCTGCGTGAAATTGCCCCGCGACAATCTGTCTCACAACAGATTCTGCAATGATGATTTGCCGCATCCACCGGTTTTTCATCGCACCCGCGCGACGTATGATTCGGCCACTTTCGTGGATCGAATGCGCATCGGGCATACGCAACAGATTCAATGACCCTCGGGCGGTGTGATGAAAAGAAGAGCTTCAAAAGGCTGGATTGCGCTGATGTCGATCGGCGCGGCGCTAAGCCTGTCAGGTTGTAAGTTAGATGTACTAAATCCGAAAGGAAGCGTCGGCGCTGCCGAAAAGGCGCTGATCGCCACCTCGACATGGGCGATGCTGGTCGTCGTCGTGCCGGTGATCCTGCTCACGCTGTGGTTCGCGTGGCGTTACCGCGCATCGAACCGCAACGCCACCTATGCGCCGAACTGGTCGCACTCGACCGCGATCGAGGTCGTGATCTGGACGGTGCCGACGCTGATCATCCTGTTCCTCGGCGTGCTCACGTGGAAAACCACGCATGAGCTCGATCCGTACAAGCCCCTCGAGTCGTCGGTGAAGCCGATCGACGTCGAGGTCGTCGCGCTCGACTGGAAGTGGCTGTTCATCTACCCGGAACTCGGCATCGCGTCAGTGAACCAGCTCGCGATTCCGGTCGGCACGCCGGTGAACTTCCGCATCACGTCGGATTCGGTGATGAACTCGTTCTTCATTCCGCAGCTGGGCGGCCAGGTCTACGCGATGGCCGGCATGCAGACGCGCCTGCACCTGATCGCCGACGAAGCCGGCGACTACGCGGGCACGTCCGCCAACTTCAGCGGCCGCGGCTTCTCCGACATGAAGTTCCGCACGCTCGCCGAGCCGCGCGAGCAGTTCGACGCATGGGTGCAGAAGGTGAAGGCCTCGCCCGAGCGGCTCGACGCGACCGTGTACGGCACCGTCGCGCAGCCGAGCGAGAAGGCGCCCGTGCGCTACTTCTCGTCGGTCGATCCGCGGCTCTTCCACAACATCATCGCGAAATACAACGACGGCCACGTTCTCGACCTGAAGGACGCCGCCTGCGGCACGAAGGGGTAACGCATGTTCGGAAAACTCACACTATCGGCGATCCCGTTCGATCAGCCCATCATCATGGTGGCCGGCGCCTTCATGGGGCTGGTCGTGCTGGGCATCCTCGCCGCGCTGACGATCACCGGCCGCTGGAAGTGGCTGTGGACGGAATGGCTGACGACGGTCGACCACAAGAAGCTCGGCGTGATGTACATCATCGTCGCGCTGATCATGCTGCTGCGCGGCTTCGCCGACGCGATCATGATGCGCATGCAGCTCGCGCTCGCGTACAACGCGCCCGGCTACCTGCCGCCGCACCACTATGACCAGATCTTCACGGCACACGGCGTGATCATGATCTTCTTCATGGCGATGGTGTTCATGGTCGGCCTGATGAACCTGGTCGTGCCGCTGCAGATCGGTGCGCGTGACGTCGCGTTCCCGTTCATCAACTCGCTGTCCTTCTGGATGACGGCGGTCAGCGCGATCCTGATCAACGTGTCGCTCGTGATCGGCGAGTTCGCGCAGACGGGCTGGCTCGCGTATCCGCCGCTCTCGGAGCTGCAGTTCAGTCCGGGGGTAGGGGTCGACTACTACCTGTGGGCGCTGCAGATCTCGGGCGTCGGCACGCTGCTGACCGGCGTGAACTTCTTCGTGACGATTATCAAGATGCGCGCGCCGGGCATGACGCTGATGAAGATGCCCGTGTTCACGTGGACGGCCCTCTGCACGAACGTGCTGATCATGGCGTCGTTCCCGATCCTGACCGCGACGCTCGCGCTGCTCGGCCTGGACCGTTACCTCGGCATGCACTTCTTCACGAACGAAGCCGGCGGCAACGCGATGCTGTACCTGAACCTGATCTGGGCGTGGGGCCATCCGGAGGTGTACATCCTGATCCTGCCGGCGTTCGGCATCTTCTCGGAAGTCATCGCGACGTTCTCGAAGAAGCCGCTGTTCGGCTACAAGACGATGGTGTACGCGACTTGCGCGATCATGGTGCTGTCGTTCCTCGTGTGGCTGCATCACTTCTTCACGATGGGGTCCGGTGCGAACGTGAACGCGTTCTTCGGCATCATGACGATGATCATCGCGATCCCGACCGGCGTGAAGGTATTCAACTGGCTGTTCACGATGTACCGCGGCCGGATCGAATTCACGACGCCCGTGCTGTGGACGATCGGCTTCATGGTCACGTTCACGCTCGGCGGCATGACCGGCGTGATGATGGCGATTCCGGGCGCGGACTTCGTGCTGCACAACAGCCTGTTCCTGATCGCGCACTTCCACAACGTGATCATCGGCGGCGTGCTGTTCGGTTATCTCGCGGGCTTCAACTACTGGTTCCCGAAGGCGTTCGGCTTCAAGCTGAACGAGAAGCTCGGCAAGGCCGCGTTCTGGTTCTGGCAGGTCGGCTTCTACGTCGCGTTCGTGCCGCTCTACGTGCTCGGCTTCATGGGCATGACGCGTCGTCTGAACCACTACGACAACCCGGCGTGGCATCCGTGGCTGCTGGTCGCCGCGTTCGGCGCCGTGCTGATCGCGATCGGCATCGCTTGCCAGCTGCTGCAACTGGTCGTCAGCATCCGCAACCGCAACCTGCCGGCGTATCGCGACACCACGGGCGATCCGTGGGGCGGCCGCACGCTGGAATGGGCGACCTCGTCGCCGCCGGCCGACTACAACTTCGCGGTGCTTCCGCAAGTGCGCACGCTGGACGCGTACGCCGACATGAAGGCACGCGGCGACGGCCGGCCGAACCCGGCGACGATCCGCGACATCCACATGCCGTCGAACACGTGTGCGGGTCTCGTCATCGCGGTCTTCAGCCTGGTGCTCGGCTTCGCGCTGGTATGGCACATCTGGTGGATGGCGATCGGCGGACTGGTCGGCATCATCGCGACGCTCGTGGTCTACAGCTCGCGTGACAACGACGGCTACTACATCCCCGCGTCGAAAGTGCGCAAGATCGAAGAGAAGCAACCGGCGGCGCGCGTGGCCACGCGTGTCGACGACGTGGAACTGGAGGCCAACTGATGCTGCAGAAAACCTTGAGCGCAACCCTGCTCGAGCACGACGACCATCCGCCGTCGCACTCGGTGTTCGGCTTCTGGCTGTACCTGATGACCGACTGCGTGATCTTCGCGGCGCTGTTCGCGACGTTCGCGGTGCTCGGCAACCAGCACGCGGGCGGTCCGACCGCGAAGGACCTGTTCGACATTCCGGGCGTCGCGGTCGAAACCGCCGCGCTGCTGCTGTCGAGCATCACCTACGGCTTCGCGATGCTGGCCGCGTACAAGCAGCGGCGCGGCGCGCTGCTCGCGTGGCTCGCGGTGACGTTCGTGCTCGGCGCGGCGTTCCTCGCGATGGAACTGCGCGAGTTCTCGCACCTGATCGCGGATGGCGCGGGCCCGCAGCGCAGCGCGTTCCTGTCCGCGTTCTTCACGCTGGTCGGCACGCACGGGCTGCACGTGACGGCCGGCCTGCTGTGGATGATCGTGCTCGCGGCGCAGATCGTATTGCGCGGCGGTGACCTGACCGACCGCGACCTGCGGCGCCTGACGTGCCTGAGCCTTTTCTGGCACTTCCTCGACATCGTGTGGATCTGCGTGTTTTCTTTTGTCTATCTTGCGAGCGTGATCTAAATGGCCCATTCGCATTCGTCTCAACTCGAAGAAGGGCACGGCAGCGTCGGCGGCTATGTCGCCGGGTTCATCCTGTCGGTGCTGCTCACGGCCGCGTCGTTCGGCCTCGTGATGGGCGGCGTGCTGTCGCCGCACGCATCGCTGATCGCGCTGGCCGCGCTCGCGCTCGTGCAGATCGTCGTGCACCTCGTGTACTTCCTGCACATGAACGGCTCGTCCGGCCAGCGCTGGAACGTGATGGCGTTCAGCTACACCGTGCTGACCGCGGCGATCCTGATCGTCGGCACGCTGTGGGTGATGCACAACGTGAGCATGAACATGATGTCGCGCTGAGCGGCATCGCGGCGCAGCGGACGATCTCCATGCGCATTCGTCACGGCCTGGAATAGGTTGACAGTATCCAGGCGCTGGAACGCCCGATGCACTGCGTCGGGCGTTTTGTATTTCCGCGGGCAATGTGGTCCGGCGGGCGCGGCGCGGCGGCTCGCAGTCAATTGTTACAAGACGTTAGCTGCGCTTCCGGTTGCCATCCCGCGCATCAGTTCTTACAAACTTGAAATATGCGGGCACGGTGCTTGCCGTTATAGTCGAATCACACATGAAACAACTCGAAGAGGAATCCATGAAGACTTTGCGTGTTGCCTCGCTCTTGACCGGTATGACGGCCTTGCTCGTGTCGGGCGCAGCAATGGCGGGAGTCAATGTCGGGATCAACGTCGGCGTGCCGGCTCCGGTCTACGTCGCGCCGGCGCCCGTGTATGCGCCGCCGCCTCCGCCGGTCGTCTACCAGCCGGCGCCCGTGTATGCACCGGCGCCCGTCTATGCACCGGCGCCCGTCTATGCGCCGGCACCGGCGATCGTGATCGGCTGGCACGGCGATCGCTACTGGGACGGCCGCCGCTACTGGGGGCGCGACGAGTGGTATCGCCGTCACGGCCGCGGCTGGGGCGACGATCGTCGTCACGATCACTGGGATAACGGCCGCCACAACGGCTGGCGCTGATCGACAGATGGCGCACAGGGTGCACATCGCGCACGCGTGACGCGTGCGCCGCGTCAGCAGAAAACCGCCCGCGTGGCGGTTTTCTTTTGCCCGCGCCGGCCGCGCGCGGAGGTCGCGGCGCGGTAACGTCACGCACGACCGCGCCGCAAGCTGGCTCGGCGTCGAATTGAATGGGTAGAATCGACCTACGTTCCATCCCCTCAATCGACCCACAAGGGCCTCTATGACGAAGGGTTCGCCCCGGACCGCCGCCGCGCGCATCCGTTCCGGCGCCGCGCAGGCGGTCCGCGCCGCCGGCCGCACCGCAGCAGTATGGGCAATACAGGCGGTACTGGCCGCGACGGCCGCGCATGCGGCGTATGCGATTGCGCAGTACGGCGAGCCGAAATATCCGCCGGGCTTCAGGCATTTCGACTACGTGAACCCGGATGCGCCGAAGGGCGGCACGCTCGTGCTCGCGAATCCGAGCCGGCTGACGTCGTTCGACAAGTTCAATCCGTTCACGATGCGCGGCAACCCCGCGCCGGGCATCGATACGCTGTTCGAGAGCCTCACGACCGGCAGCTCGGACGAACCGGCGTCCGCCTACGGGCTGCTCGCCGACGACATCGAGATCGCGCCGGACCGCCGCTCGGTCACGTTCCACCTGAACCCGCGCGCGCGCTTCTCGAACGGCGACCCGGTCACGGCCGACGACGTCAGGTTTTCGTTCGACACGCTGAAGAGCAAGCAGGCCGCGCCGCAGTTCGGCGCGTATTTCGCTGAAATCGCGAAGGCCGTCGTGATCGACCGCGCGACCGTGCGGTTCGAATTCCGCAGCGCGAACCGCGAGCTGCCGCTGATCGCCGGCGGCGTGCCGGTGTTCTCGCGCAAGTGGGGGCTGCGCGCGGACGGTTCGCGGATTCCGTTCGACCAGCTCGCGTTCGAGCAGCCGATCGGCAGCGGCGCGTATCTGATCGAGCGCCACGACAACGGCCGCACCATTACGTACCGGCGCAATCCCGCGTACTGGGGCGCCGACCTGCCGGTGCGGGTCGGCACCCACAACTTCGAGCGGATCGTCTACAAGCTGTACGGCGATGGCGTCGCGCGTCTCGAGGCGTTCAAGGCCGGCGAGTACGACGTGCTGGTCGAATACATCGCGCGCAACTGGACGCGGCGCGACGTCGGCAAGCGCTTCGACAGCGGCGAGCTCGTCAAGCGCGAATTCCGCCAGCACAACGGCGCGGGCATGCAGGGTTTCTTCATGAACCAGCGCCGGCCGCTGTTTCGCGACGTGCGCGTGCGCCAGGCGCTCGATCTCGCGTTCGACTTCGAATGGCTGAACCGCCAGTTGTTCTATGGCGCATACACGCGCCTCGACAGCTATTTCGCCGACACCGACCTGCAGGCGACCGGCACGCCGGGCCCGGGCGAGCTGAAGCTGCTGGAGCCGCTGCGCGCGCAGCTCGACCCGGCCGTGTTCGGCCCGATGGTCTCGCAACCGAGCACGAACCCGCCGGGCTCGCTGCGCGCGAACCTGCTGAAGGCACGCGCGCTGCTCGCGCAGGCCGGCTGGACCTACCGTGACGGCGCGCTGCGCAACGCGCAGGGCGAGCCGTTCGAGTTCGAGATCCTCGACGATTCGGGCGCGGCGATGGAAGGCATCGTGACGGCCTATCGGCGCAATCTCGCGAAGCTCGGCATCGAAGCGCGCTTTCGCACGGCCGATTACGCGCTGCTGCAAAAGCGGCTCGACGCGTTCGACTACGACATGACGACGGTCCGCCTGCCGGGCGTGCAGGTGCCGGGTGCCGAGCAGTTCTCGCGCTACGCCAGCAAGTTCGCCGACGAGCCGGGCTCCGACAACCTCATCGGTCTTAAGTCGCCGGCCGTCGACGCGTTGCTGCATGCACTTGGCACCGCGCAGACGCGCGATGACCTGCTCGACGCGACGCATGCGCTCGACCGCGTGCTGATGCACGGCTATTACGCGGTCCCGCAGTGGTACAGCACGACGCACCGGATCGCCTACAAGCGCACGCTCGGCTATCCGCAAACGCTGCCGCTGTACTATTCGGCCGAGGGCTGGGTCGTGTCGACCTGGTGGGCCAAGCCCGGCCACTGAAGCACGCCGGCCCTTCGTTCAACCCAGCCTATCGATCGCGAGTCGCCACCCTATGTGGAGCTACATCCTCAAACGCCTGCTGCTGATGATCCCGACGCTCGTCGGCGTGCTCACGCTCACGTTCGCCGTGATCCAGTTCGTGCCGGGCGGCCCGGTCGAACAGGCCGTGCAGGAACTGCGCAAGGGCGCGACGGAGCAGGGCGCGACGCCGTTCGGGATGCGTGCGCATACCGGCGTCGACGCGCAGCAGCTCGCGCAGCTCAAGGCGCTGTACGGCTTCGACAAGCCGCCGCTCGAGCGCTACTGGCTTATGCTCAAGCGCTTCGCGCGCTTCGATCTCGGCGACAGCTACTTCCGCCACCAGAGCGTGTGGTCGCTGATCGTGCAGAAGCTGCCGGTGTCGATCAGCATCGGGTTGTGGACGTTCTTCGTCACCTACCTGATCTCCGTGCCACTCGGCATCGCGAAGGCCGTGCGCAACGGCTCGCCGTTCGACGTCGCGACGAGCCTCGTCGTGCTGGTCGGCTATGCGATCCCGGGCTTCGTGCTCGGCGTGCTGCTGCTCGTGCTGTTCGGCGGCGGCTCGTTCTGGCAGCTGTTTCCGCTGCGCGGGCTCACGTCGGACAACTTCGCGCAGCTGTCGCTCGGCGGCAAGGTGCTCGACTATCTGTGGCACATCGCGCTGCCGATCACGGCGTCGGTCGTCGGCAGCTTCGCGGTCATCACGATGCTCACGAAGAACGCGTTCCTCGACGAGATCCGCAAGCAGTACGTGCTGACCGCGCGCGCGAAAGGGCTCGCCGAGCGCACCGTGCTGTGGAAGCACGTGTTCCGCAACGCGATGCTGCCGCTGATCGTCGGCTTTCCGGCCGCATTCATCGGCGCGTTCTTCACGGGCAGCCTGCTGATCGAGACGCTGTTCTCGCTCGACGGCCTCGGGCTGCTGTCGTACGAGTCGGTCGTGCGGCGCGACTACCCGGTCGTGCTCGGCACGCTGTACCTGTTCACGCTGATCGGGCTCGCGACCAAGCTGGTCTCCGACCTCTGCTACGTGTGGGTCGACCCGCGCATTCAATTCGACAACCTGGAGCGCTGACATGAAACGAGCCATCCGCATGCCTGGCGCGATCGGGCGAGGATCGCGATGAACCGGGCCGTCGTGTCGTCCCGCCTCGACGCCGCGCGTGCGCGCGTGTCGCCGTCGCCCGCGCGCCGCGTCTGGCAGCGCTTTCGCCAGCAGCGCCTCGGCTACTGGAGCTTCGTGATCTTCTTCGTCGCGTTCGCCGCGAGCCTCGCGGCGCCGCTGTGGTCGAACGACAAGCCGCTCGTCGTGCGCTACGACGATCACTACTATTTCCCGATGTTCCATGCGTACCCCGAGACGACCTTCGGCGGCGACTTCCCGGCGCAGGCCGACTATCTCGATCCGTACGTGCGCAAGCGGCTCGAGGCGCCGGGCAACTTCGTCGTCTATCCGCCGAACCGCTATTACTACGACACGCTGAACTACTTCTCGAGCGTGCCGAACCCGGCGCCGCCGTCGCGCGAGAACTGGCTCGGCACCGATGCGCAGGGGCGCGACCTGCTCGCGCGGCTCGTGTACGGGTTCCGCGTGTCGGTCGAGTTCGGGCTGATCCTGACCGTGATCGGTACGCTGCTCGGGATCGCCGCGGGCGCGGTGCAGGGTTTCTTCGGCGGGCGCATCGACATCGTCGGACAGCGGCTGATCGAGATCTGGAGTTCGCTGCCGGAGCTTTACCTGCTGATCATCTTCGCGTCGATCTTCGAGCCGAGCTTCCTGCTGCTGATCGTGCTGCTGTCGCTGTTCGGCTGGATCGGCCTGGCCGACTACGTGCGCGCCGAATTCCTGCGCAACCGTACTCAGGACTACGTGCGCGCGGCCCGCGCGATGGGGCTCACGAACTGGCAGATCATCTGGCGCCACGTGCTGCCGAACAGCCTGACGCCCGTGATCACGTTCCTGCCGTTCCGGATGAGCGGCGCGATCCTCGCGCTCACGAGCCTCGACTTCCTCGGGCTCGGCGTGCCGCCGCCGACGCCGAGCCTCGGCGAACTGCTCGCGCAGGGCAAGGGCAACCTCGACGCGTGGTGGATCTCGCTGTCGACGTTCGGTGTGCTGGTCGCGACGCTGCTGCTGCTGACCTTCATGGGCGACGCGCTGCGCAACGCGCTCGACACGCGAATCGCCGACTCGGTGCGCGCGGCGGGAGGCCAGCGATGAGCGACACGGTCGTATCGAAATCGGGCGAACCACTGCTGTCGCTCGAGCATCTGCATGTGCGCTTCGGCGACACGGTGGCCGTCGACGACGTGACGCTCGCGATCGGTCGCGGCGAGCGCGTCGCGCTCGTCGGCGAGTCGGGCTCGGGCAAGAGCGTGACCGCGCTGGCGATCCTGCGGCTGCTGCGCGATGCCGACGTGAGCGGCACGATCCGCCTTGCCGGACAAGACCTCGCCGGCAAGAGCGAGCGCGAGATGCGCGGGCTGCGCGGCTCGGACATCGCGATGATCTTCCAGGAGCCGATGACGGCGCTCAACCCGCTGTATACGATCGGCGCGCAGATCGGCGAGACGATCGTGCTGCACGACGGCGTGACGGCGGCCGAGGCGCGCAAGCGCGCGATCGCGCTGCTCGCGCGCACGGGCATCGCGGAGCCGGAGAAGCGCGTGGACAGCTACCCGCACCAGTTGTCGGGCGGGCAGCGGCAGCGCGCGATGATCGCGATGGCGCTCGCGTGCCGGCCGCGCCTGCTGCTCGCGGACGAGCCGACCACCGCGCTCGACGTGACGATCCGCGCGCAGATTGTCGACCTGCTGCTCGAACTGCAGCGGGAGGAGGCGGAAAAGCGCGGGATGGCGATCCTGCTGATCACGCACGACCTGAACCTCGTGCGGCACTTCGCCGAGCGGGTCGCGGTGATGGAGCGCGGCAAGCTGGTCGAAAGCGGGTCGGTCGAGCGGATATTCGCGGAGCCGGAGCATCCGTATACGCAGCGGCTGCTGAACAGCCGCCCGCAGCGCGCGGTCGTGCCTGTGATGCCAATTGCGCCCGTCGTGCTCGACGCGCGCCACGTCAGCGTGCAGTTCGCGCGCAAGCGGCCGGGCTTCGCGGGCTGGTTCGGCACGGTGCCCGTGACGGCGGTCGCGGACGTGTCCGTGTCGGTGCGGCAGGGCGAGACGCTCGGCATCGTCGGCGAATCGGGGTCCGGCAAGTCGACGCTCGCGATGGCGCTGCTCGGGCTGCAGAAGACAGCGCAGGGCGAAATCGAATTCCAGGGGCGCGCGCTGTCGACCTATCGCGGCCGGGAACAGACCGCGCTGCGCTCGAACATGCAGGTCGTCTTTCAGGATCCCTTCAGTTCACTTTCTCCGCGTCACACGATCGAGCGGATCGTCGGCGAGGGGCTCGAACTGCATCGTCCGGAACTGACGCCGGACGCGCGCCGCGCGAAGTCGCTGGCCGTGCTGCGGGAAGTGGGGCTCGACCGCACGGTGCTGCATCGTTATCCGCACGAATTCTCGGGCGGCCAGCGCCAGCGGATCGCGATCGCGCGCGCGCTCGTGCTGGAGCCGCGCATCCTGATCCTCGACGAGCCGACGTCCGCGCTCGACGTGTCGATCCAGCAGCAGGTGCTGAAACTGCTCGCGAATTTGCAACAGAAATACAACCTCGGCTATGTGTTCATCAGCCACGACCTGGAGGTGATCGGCGCGATGGCGCACCGCGTGGCGGTAATGCAGGAGGGGGTCGTCGTGGAGTCGGGAGAGGTCGCCGAGATCTTCGCCAGACCGTCACATCCTTACACACAAAAGCTGTTGAAAGCGGTCTGGAAAGCGTGATAGGCCGCCAATGGTCTGACCATCTCGATTGTATTTATTAATTTGTTTTGACAAACGATTACGCGCTGGCTAGTATCGACCGAAATTTTCCGCCAATCAGCTGATTTTTAAGCAAATTCCATCGTCCAATGCAGCATCGATCCTTGACCCAGGCATGCGCGCGCACCATCGCCGGGCTCTTCATCGGCGCCCTGTTCGCAGCAGCTCCCGGCGCGTTCGCCGACGAAGTCAGCAGTTTTAACCAGAATGCCACCAATTCGACTCAGATCGGGTCGGGTTCCTCCCTCCAGCAGACCAGCGCGCAGCCGTCAAGCGGCGGTGCAAAGTCGTTCCTCGCCGGCATGGCGGGCAAGGCAGGCGACGTGGTCGTCGGCGCGCTCAACATGATCGGCGTGCGCTATCGCTGGGGCGGCAACTCGCCGGATTCGGGCCTCGACTGCAGCGGCTTCGTGCGTTACGTGTTCCAGGACACGCTCGGCATGTCGCTGCCGCGCCGTGCGGAAGAAATGAGCCGCGTGGGTGAAAAGGTCAGCATGAGCAACCTCAAGCCGGGCGACCTCGTGTTCTTCAACACGATGCGCCGTACGTTCTCGCACGTCGGCATCTACATCGGCGACAACAAGTTCGTGCATTCGCCGTCGACGGGCAGCACCATTCGCGTCGACGATCTCGACAGCGGCTACTGGGAAAAGCGGTTCACCGGCGCGCGCCGGCTCGAATCGGAGTTTCCGATGAAGGCCGACGACTTGCGCCAGCGCGTGCGCGCGACGATCGGCGACGACGCGAACGGCAGCAACTGACGCTCGCCGGCGCTCCGCCGGATCAAAAAACCCTGTCACCGAAAGGCGGCAGGGTTTTTTGTTTTGCGGCACGCGGAACCGGCGGGCGGCCGTGTCACCGTGGGCGGTGCGCGCCGTCATGCGTCGCGCACCGCGCTGAGCCCGATTACGCTGTCGCGACGCCGCGGGCAGCCGCGAGCTTGCGCTGCAGCTCGGGCATGATGCGTGCGACGGCTTCCTCGCCCGCGAGGATGGCCGCGTTGCGCTGGTTGAAGTCGCTGCCGCCCATCGCCGCGAGGTTCGGGCGGATTACCACGTCCGCGTACTTGTCGAGCTCGTAGGACTTGATCGTCTGGCCCATGATCGTGAAGGTCTGCAGCAGCATCTCGATCGGGTTGTTGGTCGCCGCGCCGTCCGGCCGCGCCGAGATATCGACCGCGATCACGAAGCTCGCGCCCATCTTGCGCGCGAATGACGCGGGTACCGGGCTCACGAGGCCGCCATCGACGTACTCGCGGTTGCCGATCCTCACCGGTTCGAACACCGACGGCACGCTGCACGACGCGCGCACCGCGAGCCCCGTATTGCCTTGCTGGAACAGGATCGGCTGGCCACTCTGCAGATCCGTCGCGACGATGCCGAGCGGCTTCGCCATCTTCTCGATCGGACGGTTGTTGAGCGTCTTGTTCAGGAAGTTCTGCAGCGCGACGCCCTGCAGCAATCCGCGTGAGCGGAACGGTAGCGCCCAGTCGCTGATCGACGCCTGATCCATGTCGAGCGCGATCTTGTTGATTTGCAGCGCGCTCATCCCGGACGCATAGAGCGCGCCGACCACCGAACCCGCGCTCGTGCCCGCGACGATCTCGACCGGGATGCCGCGTGCCTCGAGCGCCTTCAGCACGCCGATGTGCGAGAAACCGCGGGCGGCGCCGCCGCCGAGCGCGATGCCGATCTTCACGGGCTTTTCGTGCGACTGCGCGGAATTCGCGGCGTTGTCGGGACGGGACTTGTCGCCGAACGACGTACAGGCGGCGAGGCTGGCGGACGCGCACGCGATCGTGAAGTGACGGCGCGACAGGCGAGGGGACGACATCGATTGATTCTCCGGCGGCTTGGCGGCGGGCCGTTCGGCCCGCGGCGGCGATAGGTTCCGAGCGGCCGTGCGGCGGGATCCGGGCGGCCGGCGCGGCGCCGACTGGCGGCCGCGGCGCGCACATCATAAAGCAAGCGGCGCGCTTGGCGCGAAGACCGGCGCGAGTATAATTCCGGCTTCTTTCCCGTTCCGGGCGCGGCCGGCCCCATTGCTGTCCGGGCTGCCGCCGTCGATCCCGCGTCGAATCATTCATGCGCCCCAGGCGTTCGAGTTACCGTTTATGACCCGTCCTGTCCGTACCCGCTTCGCGCCGAGTCCCACCGGCTTCATCCACCTCGGCAACATCCGCTCCGCGCTCTATCCGTGGGCGTTCGCCCGCAAGATGAAGGGCACGTTCGTGCTGCGTATCGAGGATACCGACGTCGAGCGTTCGTCGCAGGAAGCCGTCGACGCGATCCTCGAAGGGATGCAGTGGCTCGGCCTCGATTTCGACGAAGGCCCGATCTACCAGATGCAGCGGATGGACCGCTATCGCGAGGTGCTCGCGCAGATGCTGGAGAAGGGCCTCGCGTACCCATGCTACATGTCGGCAGAGGAACTCGACGCGCTGCGCGAACGCCAGCGCGAGGCCGGCCTGAAGCCGCGCTACGACGGCACGTGGCGTCCGGAGCCGGGCAAGGTGCTGCCCGAGCCGGCGGCCGGCGTGAAGCCGGTGCTGCGTTTCCGCAACCCGCTGACCGGCACGGTCGTGTGGGACGACGCGGTGAAGGGCCGTGTCGAGATCTCGAACGAGGAGCTCGACGACCTCGTGATCGCGCGCCCGGACGGCACGCCGATCTACAACTTCTGCGTGGTCGTGGACGACATGGACATGAACATCACGCACGTGATCCGTGGCGACGACCACGTGAACAACACGCCGCGCCAGATCAACATCCTGCGCGCGCTCGGCGGCGAGCCGCCCGTCTATGCGCACCTGCCGACCGTGCTGAACGAGCAGGGCGAGAAGATGAGCAAGCGGCATGGCGCGATGAGCGTGACGGCTTATCGTGACGCCGGCTTCCTGCCGGAGGCCGTCGTCAACTATCTCGCGCGTCTCGGCTGGTCGCACGGCGACGCTGAAATCTTCTCGCGCGAACAGTTCGTCGAATGGTTCGACCTCGAGCATCTCGGCAAGTCGCCCGCGCAGTACGACCACAGCAAGCTGAGCTGGCTCAACGCCCACTACATCAAGGAAGCCGACAATGCGCGCCTCGCCGCGCTGGCGAAACCGTTCCTCGACGCGCTCGGCATCGAGGACGCGGCGATCGCGACGGGTCCCGCGCTCGACGCGGTGGTTGGCCTGATGAAGGATCGCGCGACGACGGTCAAGGAGATCGCCGAAGGCGCCGCGATGTTCTACCGTGTGCCGGCGCCGGACGCCGACGCACTCGCGCAGCACGTGACCGATGCGGTGCGTCCGGCGCTGGCCGACCTCGCCGCCGCACTGAAGGCGGCCGACTGGACGAAGGAAGCCGTGTCTGCGGCGCTGAAGGCGACGCTCGGCACGCACAAGCTGAAGATGCCGCAGCTCGCGATGCCGGTGCGCCTGCTGGTGGCGGGCACGACGCATACGCCGTCGATCGACGCGGTGCTCGTGCTGTTCGGTCGCGATGTCGTGGTGTCGCGTATCGAGGCCGCGCTGGCCTGAGGGCGGGAGCGAGGCCGTCCGCGCGTGAGGGCGGCGCGGCTTCGCAAAAAATTTCGCTCGAATCGCAAAAAGGGTATTTACAAGTTCAAATTCGGTCCATATAATCTCATTTCTGTTCTGCAAGGGGGTATAGCTCAGCTGGGAGAGCGCTTGCATGGCATGCAAGAGGTCAGCGGTTCGATCCCGCTTACCTCCACCATCAGAGCAGAATGGATTGAGTTGTGAAGCAGTGGCAGTAGTAATAAATGCTTCACAAAATGATTTAAAGCAGTTAGAATTTCGGCCTTCGCTGTTGCGGTGAGTGAATAGCGAAAGTCAGACAGATCTGAAAAGATTATGTCCCCTTCGTCTAGAGGCCTAGGACATCACCCTTTCACGGTGAGTACAGGGGTTCGAATCCCCTAGGGGACGCCAGATTCAGCGGCGTTTCGTAGAAGTGTCGCGAGGCTTGCAGAACGTAACCGACGTCCTGCAGGTAACGGTGCAGAAAGTTGGAGCGGTAGTTCAGTCGGTTAGAATACCGGCCTGTCACGCCGGGGGTCGCGGGTTCGAGTCCCGTCCGCTCCGCCAGAACGAAGCCCGTTCAAGACGTTTTTGAGCGGGCTTTTGTATTAAGGATGTAAGCAGTACGCTGTCCCCTTCGTCTAGAGGCCTAGGACATCACCCTTTCACGGTGAGTACAGGGGTTCGAATCCCCTAGGGGACGCCAGGATTCAGCGGCGTTTCGTAGAAGTGTCGCAACGCTTGCAGGACGTGAACGTGGTCCTGCAGGTGGTGGTGCAGAAAGCTGGAGCGGTAGTTCAGTTGGTTAGAATACCGGCCTGTCACGCCGGGGGTCGCGGGTTCGAGCCCCGTCCGCTCCGCCAGAACCAAGCCCGTTCAAATGAACGTTTTGAACGGGCTTTTGTATTAAAGATGTAAGCAGTACGTTGTCCCCTTCGTCTAGAGGCCTAGGACATCACCCTTTCACGGTGAGTACAGGGGTTCGAATCCCCTAGGGGACGCCAGATTTCGGCGTCGTTCGAACAAACGATGCGCCGGCAGGAAGTAACCGACGCCTGCCAGGCAAGAAGCAACACTGGAGCGGTAGTTCAGTTGGTTAGAATACCGGCCTGTCACGCCGGGGGTCGCGGGTTCGAGTCCCGTCCGCTCCGCCAGAAAATGAGAAAGCCCGCCTTGTGCGGGCTTTTTCATTTGTATTTCCATTCGTGCCCGCTTGCGGGCGCGTGACGCATCACCGGTTGCGCGCCGCTACGAGAAATTCGCGATTGCATCCGCCCGCGACTGCGCTATCGTGGCGGAATGCGTTCTTGACCCCCGCGCGATGCTCGATCCGACCGACCTGCGATTGCTGTATCAGCTCCGGCCCGCGGAGCCTGGCGATTTTCCGTTTGCCGAGGCGCTGACGCACGGCAACATGGGCGGCTATTACAAGCGCCATGGACTCGTCTGGCGCAGCGACCTGTTCTATGCGAGCTGGCGCGAATCCGAAAACTTCATCCTGGAAGCCGACGGGGAACGCATCGGCGTGCTGCGTGTGACCGAGGAGGGCGATTCGCTCCACATTCGCGATGTGCAGATTGCAGCCGGTCATCGCGGTCAGGGCGCCGGCACCTACATGCTCGACATGTCGCTGCGCTGGGCGCGCGCCCGCGGGCTGCACGAACTGCAGTTGCGCGTGTTCGTCGACAATCCGGCCGCGCGGCTCTACCAGCGCATGGGCTACCGCGTCACCGGGCCGAGGCTGGCGCAGCTCGGCTCGATCCGCCACATGGTGCGTACGGTCTGAGCGAGTAACTGCGACGCGGCGACGGTCAGCGGGCGGTGCCGAACGGGTCGTCGTCGTCGAGGGCGTCGTCCGTCGCGATATTGTCTTCCGCGCCGCGGTGCTCGTAGCCGCGCAGCATGAACGCGCGCGGGCTTTCGCCGAACGCGCGCCGGAACATCGCCGAAAACGCACTCTGGCTCTGGTAGCCGAGCTCGCGCGCGATATGCGACAGCGGACGCCCCTGATTCAACAGCGGAATCGCGCGCGCGAGCAGCGCCTGCTGCCGCCACTGCGAAAAACTCACGCCCAGTTCCTGCTTGAAGAGCCGCGAAATCGTGCGCGTGCTCGCGCCGACCTCGCTTGCCCAGTGCTCGAGCGATTCCGCATGCGCCGGCTGCGCGAGGACCGACTCGCACAGCATGCGCAGGCGTTTCTCGTCGGGCATCGGCACCGCAAGCGGCAGCGGTTCGGCGCGGCTCAGCTCGTCGAGCACGAGCCCGCACAGCAGCCGCTCGCGCGCCTCGCTCAGGTCGCGCGCGTCGAGCGCGACGATCAGTTCGCGCAGCAAGCCCGTCACCTCGACCACCCGGCATGCATCGAGCCCGTCCGGCACGATCGACTCGTCGATATACAGCGTGCGCAGATACGCCTCCTCGACGATCACGACTTCATGCGTGATGTGCGGCGGCACCCAGATCGCGCGGGACGGCGGCACCATCCACGTCGTCCCGGTCGTCGCGACGCGCAACACCCCGCGCGACGCGTACGCGAGCTGCGCCCACGCATGCGTGTGCAGCGGGATCCGGCGGCCGGCATCCACCTGCCGCGCCCGGACGCGCATCGGGTGGACGCGGGTCGGCGCGAACTCGGGCGGGATGTCGATGACGTCGTAGGGGTTCGATGTGTCGGCTTGGGCAGGCGGATTCATGGACGACTCGGTCGGCGCGGCGGCGATGCCGTTATTTTAGAAGGCGCCGCGCAGGCGCATGCGGCGGTTTTGCGGCCGATAATGCACCGTTCAAATGAACTTTGTATGGGGCCGCGTGCATTCCAGCCGCGCGCAAGTTTGGGTCTGCACGACGCGTCGGGCCAAAAAACATCGGGCCGCGATCGCGGTCTACCGATGCGGCCGCGTTGTCGCGCGAGCGGTGCCCCGAACACCCTGAAGACGCCGGTGCCCGCGGCGCGGCCACGACGGCCCGGCATGGCAACACCTGAATCGAAGAGGAGAACCACGATGCGCCACGTATTCGTCTACGGCACGTTGAGAGCGGGAGAAGCCAACGACATCGGCCATGCGGCCGCGCGGCACGGGATCGCCGCGCCGACGCTACTCGGTGCGGCCGCGCTGCCGGGCGAACTGTACGATTTCGGCACGTACCCGGGCATGATTGCCGGGCCGGCCGGCCAGTCGCTCGTATGGGGCGACGTCTACGAGATCGACGAGCAGTTGATGCCCGTGCTCGACGAGATCGAGCGCGTCTATCCGGGCGTCGACACGCTGTTCCGGCAGGAGCCGGTGACCGTCGAGCTCGGCGGCCGTAAATACGCGTGCGTCTACTATCCAATCGCCGCGCATGCGGCAGCCGACCGTCCGCGCATCGCGTCGGGCGACTGGGTTCAGCACCGGCGCGAGCGGGAAACCGCCTGAGCGTCCGCGCGGCAAACCGCGCGGCGTCGCAAAGAAAAAGCGCCCAGCCGGGCGCTTTTTTCATGCCGCCGGGTGGTGCGACCGGCGGCGGGCAGGGTGGGCACGACCAGGGCCGGCAGGACCGGCCCGCGCCGTCAGATTTCCTCGTACAGCGGCAGCGTCAGGAATTCGGTGAAGCCTTCCGACGTCGACATCTGTTCGAAGATCGCCGCGGCACGTTCATAGGGCTGCGTGTTGCCGCCGACGGAACGCTTCACGTTGTCGAGCTCGGCCTTCGCGAATTCGCGCACGAGTTCCGCCGTGACCTTGCGGCCGTCGTCGAGCACGCCCTTCGGCGAGCGGATCCACTGCCATACCTGCGAGCGGGAGATTTCGGCGGTGGCCGCGTCTTCCATCAGGTTATGGATCGGCACGCAGCCGTTGCCGTCGAGCCACGCGCCGAGATAGTGGATGCCGACGTTGATGTTGTTGCGCAGGCCGGCTTCGGTGATCGGCGCTTCAGGCTGGAAGTCGAGCAGGTTCTTGCCTTCGATCTGCACGTCGTCGCGCTGCTTTGCGATCTGGTTCGGCCTGTCGCCGAGCACCTTGACGAATTCCTCCATCGCGATCGGCACGAGGCCCGGGTGCGCGACCCAGCCGCCGTCGTAGCCGTCGGTCGCGTCGCGCTGCTTGTCCGAGCGCACGCCGCCCATCGCCTTGTCGTTCGCCTGCGGATCGTTCTTGATCGGAATCAGTGCGCTCATCCCGCCGATTGCCGGTGCGTTGCGCTTGTGGCAGGTCTTCAGCAGCAGCAGCGCGTACGCGCGCATGAACGGCACCGTCATCGTGATCTTCGCGCGGTCGGCCAGGCAGAAGTCGCGATCGTTCTTGAACTTCTTGATCGCCGAGAAGATGTAGTCCCAGCGGCCGGCGTTCAGGCCCGAGCTGTGTTCGCGCAGCTCGTACAGGATCTCGTCCATCTCGAATGCGGCGAGGATCGTCTCGATCAGCACCGTCGCGCGGATCGTGCCGCGCGGCACGCCGACCGCTTCCTGTGCCGCGACGAAGATGTCGTTCCACAGGCGAGCCTCGTGATGGCTTTCCATCTTCGGCAGGTAGAAGTACGGGCCCGAGCCGCGCGCGATCAGTTCCTTCGCGTTATGGAACAGGAACAGCGCGAAATCGAAGATGCCGCCGGACACGCGCTGGCCGTCGACCGTCACGTGCTTCTCGTCGAGGT
This sequence comes from Burkholderia sp. Tr-862, assembly GCF_011753085.1. Taxonomy (NCBI): domain Bacteria; kingdom Pseudomonadati; phylum Pseudomonadota; class Betaproteobacteria; order Burkholderiales; family Burkholderiaceae; genus Burkholderia; species Burkholderia sp. Tr-862. The sequence continues at coordinate 4,993 of NZ_VWWG01000018.1, read as the reverse complement.
GCCAGCCGCGCGGACGCACGATCAGCGTCGCGACCTTGTCGTTCAGCCGGTACGACTTGCCGTTCTGCTCGAGCGAGATCGTGCGGCGCACCGCGTCCTTCAGGTTGATCTGGCCGTCGATCTGGTTCGTCCAGCTCGGCGCGTTCGAGTCCTCGAAGTCCGTCATGTACGAGTCGGCGCCGGAGTTCAGCGCGTTGATGATCATCTTGCGCTCGACGGGGCCCGTGATCTCGACACGGCGGCATTGCAGGTCGGCCGGCAGCGGCGCGACCTTCCAGTCGCCTTCGCGGATTGCCTTCGTGTCGGCCAGGAAATCGGGGCGTTCGCCGGCGTCGAGGCGCTTGGTGCGTTCGACGCGGGCCTGCAGCAGCGTCTGGCGGCGCGGCTCGAACGTACGGTGCAGCGCCGCGACGAGTGCGAGCGCTTCAGGCGTCAGGATTGCTTCGTAACCCGGCTTGATTTCGCCGGTGATCGCCATGCCTTGCGGCAGCGTGATCGGGGTGCTCATGAGTCTCATCTCCTTGGTCGGTCAGTTGCGGTTTCGATGAAGGGGGAAGGCGGCAGCGCCGCGAACGTCATGCGCCCGGGCCGGGGCGCGCGCGGTTCGCGGGTCTGCCGGACGGAGCCGGGGTGGCGAGGAAGGCGAGCAGATCGGCCATGCCGCTGCCGGTGCCGTCGGGCGGCGCGCCGAGTTCCTCGGCGGGGGCGCCCGTGCGGTTGAGCCAGAACGTCGTGTAGCCGAACCAAGCGGCCCCCGCGACGTCCCAGGCGTTTGACGATACGAACACGATGCCGCGCGGGTTCGGCCCGAACGCGGCGGTGCCGAGCGCGTAGACGGCCGGACTCGGCTTGTACGCGCGCACCGTGTCGGCCGACAGCACGCGATCGAACAGCCCGATCATGCCGGCGCTCTTGATCGCGATGTCGAGCATCTCCGGGTTGCCGTTCGACAGGATCGCGAGCGGCGGGCGCGGTTCGAGCGCGCGCAGCTTGCGCAGCGCGGGCACCGTGTCGGGATAGGTGGACAGGCACGCGTACTCGTCCATCAGCCGCTTCTCGGCCGCGCTGTTCAGCGCGAGGCCGAGCACGCGCGCGGCGAACCGCAGCGCGTCGAGCGTGATGTCGCGAAACGGGCGATAGCGGGCGCCGGCCGGATCGGCGAGCGTGCGCAACTGCGAGTATTCGATTTGCTTGCGTCGCCACAGCTGCGACAACCGCTCCCCGTGACCGGGAAACATTTGCTCCGCCGCGGCCACGACCGCATGCACGTCGAACAACGTGCCGAATGCGTCGAAGAGGATTGCGTCGGGAGAGGAGAGTGTCGTTGTGGCCGACATAGCCTTGCGCTCCAGTTTCAGAGGTCGAGTCGATTCTATTCGTGATCACATGTACTAAAAAAGACGGTAATCATCACTTGATCTTTTACTTTCATATACCTAATCTGGAGCGGCTTAAGCTATTTCAAGGGCGGGATGGCCGTCCTTTCGAGTCATGGACCGGTTCAAACAGATCGAAACGTTCGCCGCGGTCGCGGCGAAGGGCAGCCTGTCGGCGGCCGCGCACGCGGAAGGCGTCGCGCCGGCGATCATCGGCCGCCGCCTCGACGCGCTCGAGGAGCGGCTCGGCGTCAAGCTGCTGGTGCGGACGACGCGCAAGCTCACGCTGACCTTCGAGGGGTCGGCCTTCCTCGAGGATTGCCAGCGGATCATCAACGACATGCAGAACGCGGAGGCGAGCGTGTCTGCCGGCGGCGTGAAGGCGAGCGGCCACCTGCGCATTTCCGCGCCGGCCGGCTTCGGGCGGCGCCACGTCGCGCCGCTCGTGCCCGAGTTCAGCGGCGCACATCCGGACGTATCGGTCACGCTCGACCTGTCCGACCGGATAGTCGACCTCGTCAACGAAGGGTTCGATTGCGCGGTGCGGCTCGGCGAGCTGCCCGATTCGTCGCTGGTGTCGCTGAAGCTCGGCGAGAACCGGCGCGTGTGCGTTGCGTCTCCGGCGTATCTCGAGCGGCGCGGCACGCCCGCCACGCTCGCCGAACTTGCGCGCCACAACTGCCTCGCCCTTGCCGCGAACGCAAACCAGCAGCGCGGCTGGGCGTTCCAGGAGGACGATAAGGTCGTGTCGATCCGGGTGAACGGCACGATGGAATGCTCGGACGGCGCGGTGCTGCACGAGTGGTGCCTCGCCGGCTACGGCCTGGCATGGCGATCGTGGTGGGAGGTCGGCGACGACATCGCGGCCGGCCGCCTCGTCAGCGTGCTCGATGCGTTCGCGGCGCCGCCGATCGGTATCCACGCAGTGTTTCCGCAGCGGCGCCACCTGCCGCTGCGCGTGCGGCTGTTTCTCGATTACCTGAAACATACGTACGAGCGGCCCGGGTATTGGGGCGAGTAGGGCGCGCCCGCCCGCGCGTTTCCGATATGAGGGCGAACCCGCTGACGGCGCCGGCCGCCCGGTTTCGCGCACTACAATCGAAACTGGCATGCGCGACGCGCCGGGGCCGGCCCGCATGGGTTCGCGGCGCGCGCGGTGCGTCTGACGCAGGAGGGCGCGATGTTCCGGCACATCCTCGTTCCAACCGACGGTTCCGAACTGTCGCAGAAGGCGATCGACGGCGCGATCGACCTGGCGCGCGCGGTCGGCGCGCAGGTCACGGCCTACGCGTGCCTGCCGCAGTATCCGTACTCGCCGTTTTCCGAAGTGATCATCGAGCCGCCCGCCGATTTCCGGGCGCGCAGCGAGCGTGAGGCGCGCGCGCACCTCGACGAGGTGCAGGCGGCCGCGAAGGCGGCCGGCGTCGTCTGCGACAGCTGGACGAGCGTGCATCCGTCGCCGTACCTCGGCATCATCGAGGCGGCCGAACGCGGCGGCTGCGACGTGATCTTCATGGCGTCCCACGGACGTCGCGGGCTCGGCAGCCTGCTGATCGGCAGCGAGACGCAGCGCGTGCTGACCCATACGAAAATTCCGGTGATCGTCTATCGGTAGCGGCGACGTCGTCCGTGGCCGCGCGGGCGGCGGCACGGCAGCGCCGCTGAAAAAGGGCGCGCCGGACGAAGCCGGCGCGCGTCGTTGCTGGCGGCCGCAGGCCGCGCGGCGGGTCGCGCGTGTCACCGCGCGCCTGCCGTCTCCTCCCTGATTTTTGTTCTGTGCGGCCGATGCCGCACCGTCGCGTGACGGGCGGGCATCGGCGTGACGCTTTCGCGCGTTACGCGACCTTCTTGCCGTCGAAGAACTGTTCGTCCTCGGTCGAGCCGTGCAGCGCGGTCGTCGATGCCTCGCGCTCGACCGTCTGCGTCACCGCATCGAAGTAGCCGGTGCCGACTTCGCGCTGGTGCTTGACGGCCGTGAAGCCCTTGTCGGCCGCCGCGAACTCGGCCTGCTGCAGTTCGACGAACGCGCTCATCTGCGTGCGGGCATAGCCGTGCGCGAGGTTGAACATCGAGTAGTTCAGTGCATGGAAGCCGGCCAGCGTGATGAACTGGAACTTGTAGCCCATCGCACCCAGTTCCCTCTGGAACTTCGCGATCGTCGCGTCGTCGAGGTTCTTCTTCCAGTTGAACGAAGGCGAGCAGTTGTACGACAGCATCTTGCCCGGGAACTGCTTGTGGATCGCTTCCGCGAACTTCTTCGCGTACTCGAGATCCGGCTTGCCCGTTTCGCACCAGACCAGGTCGGCGTACGGCGCATACGCGAGGCCGCGCGAGATCGCCTGCTCGATGCCCGGCTTCGTGCGGAAGAAGCCTTCGACCGTACGCTCGCCCGTCAGGAACGGTTTGTCGTTGTCGTCGATGTCGGACGTGATCAGGTCCGCTGCTTCCGCGTCGGTCCGCGCGACCAGCACGGTCGGCGTGCCCATCACGTCAGCGGCGAGACGCGCTGCCGACAGCTTCGCGACGGCCTCGCGCGTCGGCACGAGCACCTTGCCGCCCATGTGGCCGCATTTCTTCACCGACGCAAGCTGGTCTTCGAAGTGGACGCCCGATGCGCCTGCCTCGATCATCGCCTTCATCAGTTCGAACGCGTTCAGCACGCCGCCGAAGCCGGCTTCCGCGTCCGCGACGATCGGCGCGAAGAAGTCGACGTAACCTTCGTCGCCCGGGTTCTTGCCTTCGGACCACTGGATCTGGTCGGCACGCGTGAGCGTGTTGTTGATGCGCTTGACGACGAGCGGCACCGAGTTCGCCGGGTACAGCGACTGGTCCGGGTACATTTCGCCCGCGACGTTCGCGTCGCCGGCCACTTGCCAGCCCGACAGGTAGATCGCCTTGAGACCGGCCTTCACCTGCTGCATCGCCTGGTTGCCGGTCAGCGCGCCGAGCGCGTTGACGAACGGCTCTTCGTTCATGAGGCTCCACAGCTTTTGCGCGCCGCGCTTGGCCAGCGTGTGCTCGACGGCGATCGAGCCGCGCAGGCGAACCACGTCGTCAGCGGTGTAGCTGCGCTTGATGCCCTTCCAGCGCGGATCGGTTTCCCATTGCTTTTGCAGTTCCTGCGCCTGTTGCTGTCGCGACATGATGAGCTCCTTGATACGGTGCGTTGCCTGATGAGTCGAATCGGACGGTGATGATGCTGTTCTCGAAGCGGAGCGGGACGCGTGCCGTTTCGTGAAGTCTTGTATAAGAGTCTAGGCAAACCGATCGACGTGAAACAGGGGCTATCTCAGGAAGCTCGAAATTTTTTAATCGTTATGAATCAAATGGTTGCTAATCACGTTTCGCAATGAGAAACGATTTTTCCCATCTCGCAATCATGAGGTTGTGCCGCGCAGCATGATTTTTTACGACGCAAAAAAATTTTTCGCATCGTGAAATTTGGTGCGGGACGAAAAAAAACCGGCGCGGGTGCGCCGGTCTGCCGTATGGGCGATAGCCGGTCGTCCTGAGCTGCGCACCGAGCGTGACGAGAAAGAAACCGAACAGCAGGATCGAGCTCACCGCGTAGCCGACGTTCAGCGTCATCGACAGCAGGTCGCCGCCGGTTTCGCCGA